>JBDIAG010000270.1:0-6271 GCA_039812305.1 Actinomycetales bacterium
CGGCGCAGTCTCCGCCGGCTCGGCCGGGATGACGTAGAACGGGAACACGAGGTTGCGCGGATCGTTGATGCCCCGGATCAGGTAGCTCAACTCGATCGTCAGCTCCCCGTGCTCGATCCGGTCGAAGCCGATCGCGACGTCGACCACGTCGATCCGTGGTTCCCAGCGATCCAGCGCCTCGCGGATGTCGTAGGCGATCTGACCTGCGGTCGCGGCGTTGGCCGGGCCGAAGACGTGGTCGTGGATCCGGCAGCCGAACTCCGGCCGCATCACCCGCTCCCCGGGAGCGGTGCCGACGATGAGCCGGATCGCCTCGTGGATCTCCCGTTCCCGGCGGACCAGCGCGATGCCGCCGGTCGCGTCCGTGCTCAGCGGAAAGGCCCAGCCGGCACCGACGAAGTCGACCTCCATCTCACCCTCCGATCAGGACGGTCGGGCAGCCCATCACGATCGGCGCCCCGCACACCGTCAGGTCGCCCATCCGGGCGGCCGGCAGGCCGCCGATCAGCACCGTGGGGCAGCCGGGCGGCGAGATCGCGTTCGGCGGGTGGACCGCGGGCGGCGGGAACGAGCAGATGTGTGGACTGCCGACGGTGGCCGCGGGCAGGCCGCCGATCAGCACGGTGGGCACCCCCGGTGGCGCCAGCACACCTGGGTGGCCGGTCGGATCGCCGACGCGTGCTGCTGGGGGCATCTGTGGGACTCCTTCGGACGCAATGGGTCTCAGTTGATCTTCACCAAGGTGGACTGGATCTGGCACATCGCGCCGGAGTCGACCTTGAGCGAGGTGTCCGCGTGCAGGGTCGCCGACATCCCCTTCAGCTCCAGGTTGGCGCCGGCGGACACCTTGACCGGCCCGGCGCCACCGTCGATCTCGATGCCGTCGGTCGCCTTGAGCGCCATCCTCCCGGCCTTGACGTCGAGCTTGGCGGACGAGGCGTTGACGGTGACCCCCTTGCTGCCGTCGAGAACGATCTCGCCGTCGCTGTGCACGGTGATCTTCGTACTCGCCGCGTCCAGTCGCAGGGTCACCTTGTCCTGGCCGGCGTTGAGCAGGATCCCGTCGTCCTTGCCGGAGGAGTCGAGTAGGTCGATGCGGTGGCCGAGCCGGGAGACCATCGATCGCCGGGAGATCTCGCCGATGCCGGAGTCGACGGCCGGCGGGGTGTGCGAGGGTGGCGCGTCGACGCCGTTGTAGAGGCCGCCGAGCACATAGGGCTGCCTGGTGTCCCCCTGCTCGAAGGCGACCAGCACCTCGTCCCCGACCTCGGGCAGCACCTGGAACCCCCGGTCCTTGCCCGCGCCGGCGTGCACGGTGCGGGCCCACGGACTGGTCCAGTCCTCGGAGAGCCAGGGCATCCGGAGCTTGACCCGGCCGAGCCTCTCCGGGTCGTTGACGTCGGTCACCAGCGCGCTCACCACGCCCGGCGTGCGCTGGTCCGCGCCGCCACCGCCGGCCAGGGCCAACAGGGTGCGATCGCTGCGGCCGGTGACCGTGAACAGCGTCGTGTAGCCGGTACCGGGATCAAACCGGTGCCGCGAGGTGGTGATGGTGTACTTGCCGTCGAAAGGCTTGCCGAGACCGGTGATGGAGACCGCGGCGCCGGCCCGCAACGCCGGGTTGCCGCGAGCGACCGCCTCCAGCTCGGCGAACCCGCTGGAGATCTCGGCCCCGATGGCCGCCGCCGCCACCTCCACTTCGGCCTGTGTGCCGTAGGGGGTCTCGGTCGCCACGTAGCGCTGGTCGCCGAAGGCCCGGGCCACCTCGGCCGGGCTGGCGCCGTCCACCTCGACGGTCGTCGTCGCGGCCGCCTGGGTCGCCGTCAGCGGCTGTTTGGTGCCGACGTCCCAGCCGCGCACCTCCACCTCCTTGACCTGCTGCGCGGCCGTCACCGTGGAGCGCACCCGGAGCAGATCGGTGCCCAGATGCAGAGCCAGGGCATCGGTACGAGGCCGGCCCTGCGTGGCGGGTGCCTCCTGGGCCTGGGTGGGTTCGGTGAACGAGAACTCGCCGTCGCGCACCGACACCTCGCGGCTGTTCTCCCGCGCGAGACGTTCCAGGAACTGCCAGTCGGTGCAGCCGAACTGGCTCACCTGTTCGTAGACGGTCGTGGTCGCGTCGATGGTGCCGACCCGCAGCCCGCAGCGCTGGGCGACCTTGGCCGCGATGTCGGAGGCCGTCATCTGCAGGTAGGCCTCGGTTCGGCGGGCGCGGAACAGCCGATGACCTGGGTCGTAGCCGCGGAGCACGGTGAAGCTGCCGGTGGAGCCGAACTCCGCCTCGAGCGCGGTGATCTCGCCCTTGATCAAGGTCGTGGGTGTGTTGGCCTCCCCGAGAAGGACTTTGACGGTGACCTCGGCACCGACGGCGGCATGGCTCTTCTCGATCAGGATCCGGTCGTTGTCACGAAAACGGAGCACAAAGCGATCCGGGAGGCGCTGGGTGTCGTCGACCTGGGCCTCGACGAGCATCGGGACGAGGTCCTGCGGCAGCGGCGTGCCGGCGATCTCGATCAAGGGGGTGCTGACGGCGGACATCGTCCTCAGCCCAGCTCGCTCGGCGGCGGCAGGAGCAGCACGGTGCCGGCCGGGATCCGCATCGGATCGTCGATCTCGTTGTAGGCCGCGACCTTTCGCCAGCGGCCGGGATCGTCGTACTCGGCATGGCAGACGAAGGACAGAGTGTCGCCGGCGGTCAGGCGCCGGGCGTGGTGCACGACCCGGCCTCCGGAGGTGGGGTTCTGCTTCTTCTCCGGCGGCGGCATCTCCTCCAGCGAGACGCTGCAGGTGGCACGGATCGGGGTACCGTCCGAGCTGAACAGGGTGTACTTGGCGCTGACCGAGGTGACGAACGCGGGGAAGCTGGTGATCGTCCCCCATTTCAGGACGACCAGCGGCGGGCTGGCCTTCTGCTGACCGGTGCTCTGCGCGGTGATGACGAGGCACTCGAAGAGCTTCTCGACGCGGGCGACCACGCCCTTCTCGGGGGTGTCCGTGGCGTCGAAGAAGATCTCCAGGGTGAGTTTGCACGGATCGCTGCCGCTGAACTCCGGCGGTCCGGACTTCTTCGCACCCTTGGCCGGTTTCCGTTCCCACTTCGCGGTTTTCGCGATCGTCACTTCCTTCGGATTGAACTGGAAGTCGATCGAACCGAGCTCTGGGCCGGGGGTGCCGCCCCCGGGCTCGCTCTTGAGTTCGTGCAGTTGCAGGCTGGCCCGCTGCATCTGGGCCCGGGACGAGTAGTCCGCACCAGCGGCACTGGTGGTGGGAGTGGCGGCGGTGAGGGCGATCGCGGTCATGATGTTCGTGTCCTTCAGGCGGCGAAGCCGTGATGGGCCAGTTCGATGGTTTCGATGGCGACCTTCGGCGAGTCGGCGTTGAGGCTCGGTCCGCTCCACCGCACCGGAATGACCCCCAGCAGACTCCAGGCGACGACCTCCTTGCCGTCCGCGGTGCGCGCGGAGATCTTGGCGGTGCAGGGGACGACCTTGCTGGCCATGCTGGCCAGCCACGCCATCACCTCGGCGGTCTCGGCACAGACCGGACGGGTCAACTTGACGTTCGAGTACTTCACCCTGGTCGGCAACTGCCACACGAACCGGTTGTTGCCACCTTCTTCGCGTTGCTCCAGAACGACTTCCATCCCCAGGCCCTCGCACGAGACGAACGTGCCGAGCTCGCATCTGCGGCCGCCGGCCGGGTCGACCTCGACGTTCCAGCACACGCTGACCGGGGCTTCGGCCGGTGTCGTGGTCATGTCGATCGCTCCTCTCGGATGGTGGGGACGACGTCTGGGCGGTCGGGCCCGGGCGGGTCAGCGTCTGGGGTCACAGACCATGCCGGCGCGTTCCCTGTCGAGCCAGAGCTCGGCTCTGAGGTGGGCCAGGAGAGGCTCGTAGAGCCGCCGCGCCAGCTCCTCGAGATCCGGTGTGGCGGAGTTCGAGGTGCCCTGGCTCGGTGCGCCCGGGCTGGGCGCGGCGGGACTCGACGTGCTCGGGCTGACGGTCGTGGCGCTCTGGTCGACGGGTGCCGTCGGCTCGGCCGTCGCCGACGGCTGCGGAGCGGCCGGGTCGGGCCGGACATCGGCGGCGGCGTGTGGCGGCAGGTCCGACTCTCGCTGAGCGATCGGCACCCGAGCCGGCGACCGGGCCGGCCATCCGGACGTGGGTTGGTCGGCGACCTGTCGGCTGACCGTCGGCAGAGCCGACCCCTCATCGGCCGACGGTCGCCCCTCCGTTGCCGGCCGGCTCGCGGTCGGCAACCGGCTGACGGTCGGCATCGTCGAGCCGTCGCCGCCCGGGTTCCCTGTCTCGGCCGGCGGCTGGGCGAGTGGCTCCGGTGCCGGGTGGAAGCCTCGGTCCAGAGTCCACATCGTCGGCATCGCCTCGTCGGATTGCCGAGGTCCCGACGGCTGCGCCGTGAACGGGTGCCCGCCCGGCGGGTGACCCATCGTGGGCAGCGCGTGACTCATCGCGGGAATCTCGTCCGTGGCGTCTGGTCCCGCTGGGTTCCCGGCACCGCCCGAAGTCTCGTCCGAGGTCGATCCACTCGTCGAGAGTCGTTGCACCGCAAACGCTGTGATCGACGACGTGGGTTCGGGTGAGTCGACCGGCGACGCTGGCCGGGCCTCGGCGGACGGCCGGCGGGGCGACCCTCCCGAGAGGGCAGCCACGAACGGGCTGACCACCGGCGGCAGATCCGGCAACGCCGGCTCGGCGGTCGCGGCGCGCTGCACCTGCCGCACACCGGCCGGGCCGGCCCAGGGCGTCCCGCTCGCCCGAGCCTGTCGGTCGGGTGCTGCCGGAACGGCCGGGCCCGCGGCGGGTGCGGGCATCCCGTCCACGGGCTGCGATCGGGCGCTCTCGCGGAGATCAGACGTGCCCGGCTCCGGTTGTGGCGTCCAGGAGCCGAGCGAGGGGGCCGTGGCGAACGCGGGCTCGGCCGACTCCGGCGGACTGACGTCCACGAACGACGGGGACCCGGTGTCCGACACGATGGGACGCACGGTCTCGGGCAGCGCGGTCTCGGGCAGCCGTGCCACCGGCAGATCGCCGCTCGGGTCCGCCGGTCGCGACGCTGCCGTGGACGGCTGGCCCGCCGTCGGCGACTGGGGGGCAGTTGACCGCTGCAGCCACGACGGCTCCGGCGGCGCCATCGGGAGGTGAGCGGCTGGAGCGCCGATCGGGGTCGCTGCGGCCGCCGGGGGACGATCCGGTGCCGGTTCGCCGGCCACGGTCCGGGGACCCACCGGAAGCGGCAGGCTCGTCGCGTCGTCCGCCGGCTGCGGGGCGAGGACGGTGGACCCCCCGGGCAGAGCCGGGACGGCTGGGACGTCGGACGTGGACAGCGTTGGCGCGAGCGGGATCTCCGGCGACCGAAGGGATGCCGATGACCCGGCGGGCCGAGCCGGGGGCGGTGAGGACTCGGCCGACGGCGGTGCGGACGGAGCCGGGGGTGGGGACGGAGGCGGCGCGCCCGGCGCGGACTCGATCTGGCGCTGCACCTGGCGCGCCTGTTCCGTCCTCGGCGGCGCGGCGACCGGCAAGGACGGCAGGCTGGCTCCGGCGGCAGTCGCGGAAGGGTTGCCGGAGGAGGAGAGGCTGGGTTCGCCCGGCCCCGTCGCGCTCCGCAACGGCGCCGGGCTGTCCGGGCGGGCCGACGGCGTGGCGATGGTCTGGATGGCGACGGACTCATCGGCCGGCGGGTGAGCGGTCGGCGGGTGAGCGGTCGGCGCGTCGTCGATGGTGTCGATTTCGGTGGAAGGGCTCGGCGTCGCGGTGGCGAACGTCGACTCACCGAGAAGCGGCAGGCCCGATGTCGACCCGCCGGAGTCCGGCGCCGGATCCGACTCGAACGCCGGCTCCTGGGCGCTGCGCTGCACCGGACCGGGCCCGGCGAGACCCACTGGCCGGGAAGGAGTCTCCGGAGCCGGGATTCCCAGCGGGCCCGCCGCAGGCAGGTCCACGGAATCCATGTCCGCGGCGAATGGGCCGGGCCGCGACGGGGTCTCCCGTCGCTGGACCGCGGCCGGCACCGATCCGGTCCGGACGCCGGTGAGGCCCGGCTCCTGCGCGTCCGGCGTCGATGCGTACGACGCAAGGGCGCCCGGCTCCGCCGGACCCGATCCGTCCGGGTACGCCTCCGGCGGCGGTTCCGCAGACCCGAGCCGTACCGGATCCGGCAGGCTGCCGGGCGAGCCCGCGGCGAGCGTCCGTGCCGTGTCCCCCGCGCTGATCGTGGCCGGTGGAGCGAGCGGCCGACGCTGGACGGC
>JBDIAG010000271.1:0-6263 GCA_039812305.1 Actinomycetales bacterium
GGAAAGCCGGTGTCTCGTAGACCTTCAGGCGTACGACCAGGCCGACTCCGACCAGCACGATGCTGATGAAGAAGGCGATCCGCCAGCCGAAGGACTGGAACTGCGCGTCATCGAGGACGGCGCCGAGGATGCCGAAGAGCCCGGTGCCCAGTGCCAGCCCGATCGCCAGGCCGACCTGCGGCCAGCTGCCGTAGAGGCCGCGTCGGTGTGGGGGTGCGTACTCGACGGCCATCAGCACGGCGCCGCCCCACTCTCCGCCGATGGCGAGGCCCTGCAGCACGCGCAACAACACCAGCAGCGCGGGGGCGGCCAGGCCGATCTGGTCGTAGGTGGGCAGCAGGCCGATGCAGAACGTGGCGATACCCATGATCAGCATGGTCGCGACGAGGGTCTGTTTCCGGCCGATTCGATCGCCGATATGGCCGAAAATGACGCCGCCGAGGGGGCGTGCGACGAAGCCGATGGCGAAGGTTGCGAAGGCGAGCAGAGTGCTCGTCGTCGGATTGTCGCTGGGGAAGAACAGGTGGTTGAAGATCAGCCCGGCAGCCGTGCTGTAGAGGAAGAAGTCGTACCACTCGACCGTGGTGCCGATCAGGCTGGACACGATCACGGTTCGGACGTCGCGGCGCGAGGTCTCGATGCTCGGGGTGTGGGTTACCGAGGTCACGCTGGCCTCCTGGGTTGGGAGCGAGTGACCCACTTTATCCACTAATCCGACCAAAGCAATAGGAATAGCTGATGACTCGGTACCCGTTCTGTTCGAATATGAGCCTCGATTTTAGAGCTAGTAAATATGTACGTATCTATGATAGGTTCCTCGCATGTTTACTAGTGCTGCCGAGCCTGGTCAGGTGTATCAGGCGGGTGTGACAGTCGGGCCGGTTGTGGATCCGGGTGGCTGGCCGGGGCCGTTGGCGGCGGTGTATGCGTGGCTGGTGGCGGGGGAGTTCGAGGGTGTGTACGCGCCGGAGGTGGTGGTGGAGGGGCTGGCGGGGATGGAGCGGGTGGCGCGGGCGTTGTCGGCGGGGATGGCTGAGTTGGGGTTGCGGTTGGCGGAGGCGCGTCAGGTGGAGCGGGAGGAGCTGTTCGCGGCGGCGGTGGCCGACGGGGGCGTGGTGCCGCCGTCGCGGGCTCGGGTGGAGCGGGGTAGTGGCGGGGAGATCGGTCTGGCCCGGCGGATGTCGCCGGCGGCCGGGCGGGCCTTCCTCGGCCTGGCCCGGGATCTGCGGGTGCTGCCGGTGACCGCGGCGGCGTGGCGGGCCGGGGCGATCAGCGAGCAGGCGGCGGGGGTGATCGCCACCGAGATCCGGGTGCTGGTCGAGGTGGAGGAGCGGATGTGGGTGGATCAGCACCTGGCCCGGGTGCTGGAGTCCGGGATCGGGGTGAAGGACCTGCGGAAACTGGTGCGGGCCCTGGTCGCCCAGATCAACCTGCCCGCGGCGCTGCGTCGCCGGGAGTTGGCCCGCGGCGCGCGGCGGGTGACCACCCGCCCGGCCGCCGACGGGATGACCTGGTTGACCGCGACCCTGCCCCTGGAAGACGCCGCGGTGGTGATGGCCACCCTGGAACGGGCCGTGGTCAAGGCCAAGGCCGACCCGCACGACTCCCGCTCGCGCGGCCAGGTCATGGCCGACACCCTCACCGAACTCATCACCGGTCACCTGGCCACCGACCACCACCCCACCCACCCCGACCCTCCCACCGGCGCCGAGCCCTCCGGACGCGAGACGGCGGGAGGCGCCGAGCCCCCCGAGGGCGAGGCGGCCGGGAGTGACTCGGCCGGGAACGAGACCGTTGGGAACGAGACGGCGGGAAACGAGACGGCCGGGAACGAGGAGGGCAGCCGGGAATCGGCGGGCTGCGAGTCGACGGGCGGGGAATCGGCCAGTGACGAGTCGGCCGGCCCGGGGCCGTCCGGCGACGGCACTGCCGCAGCCGGGCCGTCACCTGCCGGGCCCGGTCGGACAGGTGACCCACGCCCAGCCAGCAGCCCCGGCGGCGACCTCGCGGGCTACGCCCGTGACATGGCAGACCACGACGGCATCGAGCGCGTCGAAAGCGTCGACCGGGAGCTAGACGAGCAAGAGCTGCCCGACAGCGAGCACTACGCCAGCGAGCAAACCGGTGGGAACTCGACCGGCGCCGAGCCCGGCGAGCGCGAGTCAACCGGCAGCGAGGAAGGCGGCACCGCGCGCTCCGGGAGCGAGACCGCCGGCGCCGAGCCCGCCGGAAATGCGACAGCCCGGGGCGAGTCGACCGGCAGGGAATCGACCGGCAGGCAATCGGCGGGAAGGGAATCGACCAGTCGCGAGTCGGCCGGCACGGGACCGTCCGGTGCCGCCGCAGCCGGGCCGTCACCTGCCAAGCCCGCACCTGCCGGGCCCGACCAGACCGAACTGAGCGACCAGACCGAACTGAGCGACCAGACCGAACAGAGCGAGCGTGCCGGCCAGGCCGGCCCCGCTGGCGGCGACCCACCAGCCCCCAGACCTGCACCCACCACGCGCCCCGGCATCGAACTACGCCTGGTCATGAGCCTGGACACCCTGTTCAATCTCGACGGCGGCCGCGGCACCGCCCTACTCAACGGCGACCCCCTGCCCGGCTACCTCGCCCGCGCCATGCTCACCACCGATCCCGACACCCGCATCACCCTGCGCCGCCTCTTCACCCACCCCGACACCGGCCAACTCATCACCGCCGACTCCACCCGCCGCACCTTCACCGGCGGCCTCCGCGACCTCATCACCACCCGCGACCACCACTGCCGCAACCCCTTCTGCAATGCCCCCATCCGCCACATCGACCACATCCACCCCCACCACGCCGGCGGACCCACCACCACCCACAACGGCCAAGGCCTCTGCGAAGCCTGCAACCACCTCAAGGAAACCCCCGGCTGGCGCTACCAAACCCTCCCCCCACCCCACCCGGGCAGTCCACCCCCCACTCTTCTCATCACCCCCACCGGACACACCTACACCACCAGCCCACCACCCCTCCTCCTTCACCACTGCCACTGCCCACAACACTGCACCCACGACAACAACAGCGGTCACGACAACACCGGCCGGAACGAGAGGCAGCCGGCGCCGGAGACGTCCGAATGAGGCGGTTACCGAAGCCTGACCAGCTACGAAAGCGCCTCATGGGCCAAGGCCGACTCGGAGGTCTCGGGCACCGCCACGACCGCGGAGCCGTCCACTCGCAGAACCCCGAGCACCCGCGAGGCCACGTCGGTCTCGTTGGTGCGCAGGAGAATTCGCGAGCCGGGCGCGAGACTCTCGGCCGAAGGCCCGAGCGGTGCCGGCTGGATCGGAACGAAGACGTCGTCCTGACCGGTGACCTCGGCCGCGTAGTCGACAGCGTCGGGCGGCAGGTCCCCGGCAAAGGAGCGCGCCAGCGAAGCCGGCTCGACCGCGAGGATCCGATCGCCGTCGAAACGGTCAGGCTCATCGGTGACCACGATGTCCGCGTCGCCCTCGTCCCAGACCGGAACCCCGCCGGCGGACCGTACTGCCAGATCGATGACGATCGACTTCCAGTGCGGAGCCATCGCGATCGTCACCTCGTCGCCGGGTTCAAGGTCCAGTTCGTCCACCACGAGGTTCGCCGTCTTGTTCACCCAGTTCGCGAGCGTGCGGGCGGAGAGTTCGATCCGTTCCCCGCCCGGCCCGTACCAGGTGATTCGCGGACGGGAGGCGTCCGAGCGCTGGAGAGCGACCATCAGGTCGACGACCGTGCGAGCCGAGTGCGGAGACGAAGGCATGAGCGCGACACTATCCCGGTGAGTCCGAACCCGATCCGGCGTCGCTACGTCCCCGGGCATCCGCTGGCGCTACGGCAGGTGCTCGGTGGGCTGCGGCATGGCGGGGGAGACCCGTGCTGTCGATGGGACGGCGCCAGCCTGCGCTGGGCGACCGGCACCCCGATCGGGCCGGCTCTGGTGCGGATCGCAGCCGTCCCGGCCGAGGCGGCGATCGACGCCGAGGGTTGGGGCTCCGGAGCGCAGTGGGTGCTCGACGGACTTCCCGAGCTGCTCGGTTCGCGGGACAACCCGGACGAGTTCGCCGCGCTGGTCACCCACGACGTGCTCGCCCGGGCCCTGCGCAGTTACCCCGGCCTGCGCGTCATGCGGACTCGGCGGGTCTTCGACAGTTTCGCTGCCGCCTGCATCGAGCAGAGGGTCACGGGCAAGGAGGCGTTCTACGCCTGGGGTCGGCTGGTACGCAGATTCGGCACCCAGCCGCCTGGCCCGCCCGAACTGGCCACCGGCCTGCGGGTGCCGCCGACACCGCGGGCCTGGCGCTCGATTCCACAGTGGGAGTGGCTGCAGGCGGGGGTCGACAAGTCCCGCCGCTCCGCCCTTCTGGCCGGGGCCAGAGCCGCCGACGAGGTGGAGCGCACACTGACGGTCAGTCACGAGGAAGCGGACACCAGGCTGCGCACGCTTCCCGGCGCCGGACGCTGGACCTCGGCGGAGGTCCGCCAACGGGCCCACGGCGATCCGGACGCGTTCTCCTTCGGGGACTATCACATCCCGAAGAACGTCTCCTACGCCCTGACCGGCCAGGCTCTGGACGACGACGCCTGCGAAGAGCTCCTCGAGCCCTATCGCGGGCACCGGTTCCGGGTCCAGCGTTTGATCGAGCTCTCCGGTTTCGCCAGGCCTCGTCGGGGTCCGCGAATGACGTTGCCCACCCACACCCCGACGCGCCAGCGCGTCCGATAGACGGCATCAGGGGACGAAGGTGGCGCGGTACTCGGTGGGCGTGCGTCCGGTCAGCTCGCGAAAGGCGGCGTTGAACGCGGACAGCGAGCTGTAGCCGACGTCGAAGGCGATCGTGGTGACGGGCGTGTCGTCGGCCGCGAGGCGTTCGATCGCGCGCAGCACGCGCATCCGGCGGAGCACCGCCCGCCAGCTCATGCCGCACTCGGCTTCGAAGCGCCGGGCGAGCGATCGTGGCACCAGGCCGATCTCGGACGCCAGATCGTCCAGTCGTACGTCGCCGGCGAGTCTGCGCTCCGTCAGTTCGAGCACTCGACGGACCTCCCGGGATTCTCCCGCCGGGACCACCACCGGACTCGGACGTTCCGCCAGTCGCCAGGCATGGGCGGCCAGGGCCGCGAACATCGCGCGACCGTAGCGCGGCAGCGGCTCGTCGTCCTCGTCCCATCCGCCGCATTCCTCGATCAGCGCTCGGGCCAGCGGACTGAGGTCGAACACCCGCAGGGCCGCCGGGGGCCGGCCGGCGAAGTCGGTGTGGAACAGGACCGAGGCGGTGGTCACCGGCTGCGGGATGCTCACCCGGATCGGCCGGCCGGCTTCGATCAGCGCGGCCCGGGCGGGCGGCAGCAGCCACGTCTGTCCCTGCGCCTCCAGCCGGAGCGCGCCGGCGGAGGCGCAGAGCAGATAGTGACGGTTCACGCACAGCTCTCGGGCGGGGCCACTCGGGAACTCCCGCACGAAGCTGTACGCCTCGCGTGTCATGGCCTCACGCTACGGTCTCCAGCAGTTCCGCGTGGAAGCGCCGGCTCACCGGAGCCCCCGCCATCAGCGGCCGCAGCACCTGACCGGACCGGGCGAACGGATCGGAGCGCAGATAGCCGGCGAAGGACGACTCGTCCTGCCACTCGTGCACGACGGTCACCCGAGTCTCGTCCTCCCGCGACGCGAACGCCCGGAACGCGACGTTGCCCGGCATGGCCCGCACGTCGTCCCGCTCGCGGTCGAGCTGGGCCAGGGCGGCCGGACGCTCACCCGGCAGGGTCTCGAAATCCAGGATGGCGATGAACATGAGGAGTCCTCTCGACGGGTGAACTGACACCTCGATCGTCGCCTCCGCGCCCCCTGTCCTGCCTCCGCCGATCGGACGCGGATGCGCTGCCATCGGACGCCTCGGCCCGGCGGGGCAGCCGGCTGGTGCTCCGGCATCCAGCCAGCGGCCGAGCAACCGGAAATCGCCGGATGCTCGGCCCTCAACTGGATGCCCGGCGCATGCCCGGCTGGATGAGCCGGGCTCACCCGCCGGGCTCGCCCACCGAGCTCGCCCACCGGGCTCACCCGCAGATCAGGCGGTTCAGGCCGGGGGAGCGGTGTGCCAGATGCGGTCGATGTAGTCGCGCATCGAGCGGTCGGAGGAGAAGAAGCCGCACCGGGCCACGTTGAGGATCGCCGAGCGGGTCCAGGCGTCGGTGTCGCGGTAGGAGGCGTCCACCCTGGCCTGGGCCTGCAGGTAGGAGGCGAAGTCGGCCAGCGCCTG
>JBDIAG010000272.1:0-6253 GCA_039812305.1 Actinomycetales bacterium
CGGCCCCGTCGGTGAGCGAGAACGTCACTCCCACGCCCAGTTCCACGTCGCCGACGCGCACGTCGGCCTCCGCGGACTCGCCGTAGCCGACCACCCGGCGGCCGAGCCCGCGCACGCGTGCGGCGAGTGCGGCCGAGCCGGGGTCGTCCAGGCAGGCGACCAGCACGCCGTCGCGGCCGTCGGCCACCAGCCGGTCGGCGAAGGCGTCGAAGGCGGCGACCACGTTCTCCGCGGTGCCGTAGAAGTCCAGGTGGTCGGGCTGCACGTTGGTGACCACCGACACGGCTGGCCTGTAGACGAGGAACGACGCGTCCGACTCGTCCGCCTCGGCGACGAACACCTCGCCGGAACCGTCGTCGGCGTTGGTCTCCGCGCCGACCAGCTCCCCGCCGATCGCGAAGGACGGATCGAAGCCCGCCGCGCGCAGCAGCACGGTCAGCATGGACGACGTCGTGGTCTTCCCGTTGGTGCCGGCCACGCAGGCGCCGACCCGGCCGACCATGAGCGCCTGCAGGGCCTGGGACCGGTGCAGCACCCGGAGTCCCCGCGCTCGGGCGGCCGCCAGTTCCGGATTGTCCTCCCGGATCGCGGACGAGGCGACGACCGTCCGCACCCCTTCCAGCCGGGCCACGTCGAAGCCCACCCGGGCATCGGCGCCGAGCTCGCGCAGCCGCTGCAGGATCGGGGAATCGCGGGCGTCCGAACCAGAGACCGGCACGCCGCGCAGGGTCATGATCCGGGCGATCCCGGACATCCCGATGCCGCCGATCCCGAGAAAGTGGGTCGGCCCCAGGTCGCGGGCGGCCAGCACCTCGGCCTCGAGGTCGAAGCGGCTCACCGGGCTCCTCCCCCGTCGAGGCTCCGGATCCGGCCCAGACCCACCGGACGCACCAGACTCGCCGGACGCACCAGACCTGCCGAACTCAACAGACCCACCGGACGCACCAGGCCCACACGACGCGCCCTCATCGCGCCCCACCGGCGGCGGCGTGGACCATCTCGGCCAGCAGGACGTCCGACTCCCGGGAGCCGTGGGCGGCGGAGATGGCCGCCATCGACGACAGCCGGTCGGCGTCCAGCAGCAGCTCGCGCAGCGGGCCGGCGATGTAGTCGCCGTCCAGCTCGGCGTTGTCGATCAGCAGGCCGCCGCCCGCCTCGACCACCGGCTCGGCGTTGAGCCGCTGCTCGCCGTTGCCGATCGGCAGCGGCACGTACACCCCCGGCAGGCCGACCGTGGTGACCTCGCAGACGGTGTTGGCGCCCGCCCGGCACAGCACCAGATCGGCGGCCGCGTAGGCCAGGTCCATCCGGTCGGTGTACTCGGCGACGACGTAGGCCGGGCCCTGCCCGGACGGAGGCTCGATCGCCTTGCCCGCCCCGGTGAGGTGTAGCACGCCCACCCCGGCGGACGGCAGCGCGGCGGCGGCGGCCGCCATCGACTCGTTGATCTTCTGGGCGCCGAGCGATCCGCCGGTCACCAGCAGCGTCGGCGCGTCCGCGGCGAGACCGAAGTGCGACCGGGCCTGCGCGCGGGTCGCGGCGACGTCCAGCGTGGTGATCTCCTGCCGCAACGGCATGCCGAGCCGGACCGCGTGCGGCAGTGTCGTCCGCTCGAAGGTGGTGGCCACATGGGTGGTGAGCCTCGCGCCCAGCCGGTTGGCGAGCCCGGCTCGCGCGTTCTGCTCGTGGACGACGATCGGCACCTTCGCCCGCCGCGCGGCCAGGTAGGCGGGCGTCGAGACGTACCCGCCCATGCCGACCACGACGTCCGCCTCGACCTCGGCGAGCACCCGCTCGGCGGTGCGGACCGCGCCCAGCAGCCGGCCCGGCACCCGCAGCAGCGCCGGGGTCGGCTTGCGCGGCAAGGGCACCTTGGGCAGTGTGCGCAGCTCGTAACCGCGGGACGGGACCAGTCTGGCCTCCAGCCCCTCGGCGGTGCCCAGACAGACGATGTCGGTGCCGGGATCGTCCCGGCGCAGCGCGTCCGCGAGGGCCAGCATGGGCGAGATATGGCCGGCGGTACCACCACCGGCCAGCACGACGGACAAGCTCATCAGCGACTCCTGGTGCCGGTGGAGCTCCGGGTCCCGGTCACCGCCGAGGTGCGGCGGGCGATCCCGACCCTGGTGGCCAGGACGTCGGCGGCTTCCGGTTCGGAGCGGGCGAAGGACAGCACCATACCGAGGGCGGCGAGCGTGGTGATCAGCGCCGAGCCACCGGAGGAGACCAGCGGCAACGGCACGCCGATCACCGGCAGCAGCCCGATCACCACCCCGATGTTCATCAGCGCCTGCCCAACCACCCAGGCCATCACCCCGGTGGTGGCGACCTTGACGAACGGGTCCGGGTGCCGGGTGATGATCCGCAGGCAGCCGATGCCCAGCAGGGCGAAGAGCAACAGGATGGTCAGCGTGCCGGGCAGGCCGAGCTCCTCGCCGATGATCGCGAAGATGTAGTCGTTGTGGGCGGCGGGCAGCCAGTCCCACTTCTCCTTGCTGGCCCCCAGACCGAGGCCCCACCAGCCGCCGGAGGCGAGCGCCCACAGCCCGTGGGTGGACTGCCAGCAGCTGCCGTAGATGTCCGTGCAGTCCCCGGAGAGCCAGGTGGACAGCCGGTCGAGCCGGTTCGAGGACGTCGCCACCATCCCGATCGCCAGGGCCGCGGCCAGGGCGAAACCGACGACGAACAGCCGCATCCGGACGCCGGCGACGAACAGCATCGCCGCGATGATGCTCATCATCACCATGCCGGTGCCCAGGTCGTGACCGAGCAGGACGAGCCCCAGCACGACGCCCACCACCGGAGCCAGGGGCACCAGCAGCTGGCGCCACTCGTGCAGCCTCCTGGATTTCAGCGTCAGGACCAGCGAACACCAGATCACCAGCGCGAACTTCGCCGCCTCCGCGGGCTGCGCCGTGATCGGGCCGAGGGCCACCCAGTTCCGGTTGCCGCCCGCCCCGAAACCGAGCGGGGTGAAGACCAGCAGCTGGAAGGCGATCGCCACGAACACGGCCGGCCAGGCCACCCGCCGCCACACCCGCACCGACACCCGGGAGCAGACCAGCATTACCGGCACACCCACGCAGGCGAAGACGAACTGCTTCATGAAGACGCTGAACGGCGACCCGCCCTGGGTCATCGAGGTGACCGTGGAGCTGGACAGCACCATCACCAGGCCGATGCCCACCAGCATGATCGTCGCGCCCATGACCAGGTAGTAGTTGGACGCCGGGGTGTCCAGCACCGCCAGCCGCTCCCCGACCTGGGCCCGGGCCCGACCCAGACCCTCCCGCGCCTGCAGGCCCAGCCGGCGGCCGGTCGCCAGCCGCGACTCATCGCGCGCCGTCATCGGCGCTCACACGGGCAGGCGGGACGGCGGCGCATGGCTCCCAGTCTCGGACCCGGCGGGCCAGGGACCGGGGAGGCGGGGGCCGCGTGTCGCGATCCGGTAACGAGGCCGGGCACCCCGCCGGCAGGCAACGCGGCGGGCCAGGCCCTCTCGGGCGTCAGCCCAGGCGCTCTCGCACCGCCGCGGCGAACAGCTCGCCACGCTCGTTGTAGTTCGTGAACTGATCCATCGAGGCAGCGGCCGGGGCGAGCAGGACGGTGTCCCCCGGCGTGGCGACCTGGGCCGCGGCGGTGACCACCTCGGTCATCAGGGCGGCCGGCAGGTCGTCGACGACACCGGGCGGCACGACGGGTTCGACCACCGGCACCTCCGGCGCGTGCCGGGCCAGGGCGGCGCGCAGGTCGCCGCGGTCGACGCCGATCAGCACCACCGCCCGCAGCCGGTCGGCGAACCGGCCGACCAGATCGTTGACGTCGGCGCCCTTGAGCAGTCCGCCCGCCACCCAGACGATCGAGTCGAACGCCGCCAGGGACGCGGCCGCGGCGTGCGGATTGGTCGCCTTCGAGTCGTCGACCCAGCGGATGCCGTCGCGTTCCAGCACGGTGCTGATCCGGTGCGGCTCCGGCCGCATCCCGCGCAGCCCGTCGCGGACCGCGCCCGGAGAGACCCCGTGGGCCCGGGCCAGCGCGGCGGCGGCCAGGGCGTTGGTGATGGTGTGCCGGGCCACCACCCCGCCGCCGACGCCGCGCAGGTCGTCGAGCGTGCCGAGCTCGAGCGCGGTGGAGCGGCGGTCCACCAGGAACGCCCGGTCGCAGAGGACCTCGTCCACCACGCCGAGCATGCTGACGTCGGGGATGCCGGCGGTGAAGCCGATCGCCCGGGCACCCTCGACCACGTCCGCGTCGCGGACCATCTGCTCGGTCACCGGGTCCTCGACGTTGTAGACGCAGGCCCGCTCGGTGTTCGCGTACACCCGGGCCTTGGCGTCGATGTAGTTCTGCATCGAGCCGTGCCAGTCCACGTGGTCCGGGGCGACGTTGAGGCAGCAGGAGGCCTGCGGCCGCAGCGAGTGCGCCCAGTGCAACTGGAAGCTGGAGAGCTCGATCGCCAGCACGTCGTAGGGCACCGGGTCGACGATCGCGTTCAGCAGCGGGCTGCCGACGTTGCCGACGGCGATCGCCCGTTCCCGGTTCGCCTGCAGCATCCGCTCCAGCATCTTGACCGTGGTGGTCTTGCCGTTCGTGCCGGTGAGGGTGAGCCAGGGCGCGGCGCCGCTGGCCGGCCGCAGCCGCCAGGCCAGCTCGACCTCGCCCCAGATCGGCACGCCGGCGGCGGTCGCGGCCAGGAACAGCGGCGAATCCGGCCGCCACCCCGGCGAGGTGACGACCAGGTCGGCCAGTTCGCCGTCCACCGGCGGGAGGGTGGTGGTCGAGCCGGGGCCGAGGATCGTCCGCCCGCCGAGGATGTCGACCAGCTCCGCGTCGCGGGCGACGTCGGGGACGGACGTGCTCCGCTCGTCCACCACCACGACTCGCGCCCCGCGCTGCAACAGGACGTCCGCGGCGGCGAAGCCGGAGATGCCCAGCCCGGCCACGACGACTCGCAGGCCGGACCAGTCGGCGTCCGCGTGGTCGAGCGGAATGGTGCGCACGGTGTCGGTGACGTGCTGGGGCGGGTAACTCACAGATTGACCATCCACTCCGCGTAGAACAGACCCAGCCCGAGCGCGGCGAAGAGGCCGGCGATGATCCAGAACCGGATGACGATCGTGACCTCCTGCCACCCCGCCAGCTCGAAGTGGTGCTGCAACGGCGCCATCCGGAACACCCGTTTGCGGGTCAGTTTGAACGAGCCCACCTGGATCACCACCGACAGCGTGATGATGACGAACAGCCCACCCAGGACGATCAGCAGGATCTCCGTCCGGCTGACGATCGCCAGGCCGGCGATCACCCCGCCGAGGGCGAGCGACCCGGTGTCGCCCATGAAGATCTTCGCCGGTGAGGCGTTCCACCACAGGAATCCGAAGCACGACCCCAGCACGGCCGCGGCCACGACCGCCAGATCGCGCGGATCTCGCACCTCGTAACACTGCGGGCCGGCGGTCGTGATGCTCTGGCAGGTCTGGTTCGACTGCCAGATCCCGATCAGCACGTAGGAGCCGGCCACCATCATGGTCGCCCCGGTGGCCAGGCCGTCCAGCCCGTCGGTGAGGTTCACCCCGTTCGAGGCGGCGGCGACGATCAGCTGGGCCCAGATGATGAACAGGATCAGCCCGATGATGGGGCCGGCGAAGGCCAGATCGAGCCCGGTGTCGCGGATGATCGAGATCTGGGTGGACGCCGGGGTGCGGTAGCGCTCGTTCGGGAACTGCAGGACGAGCACGCCGAAGACCACGCCGACGAGCAGCTGCCCGAAGAGCTTCTGGCCGCTGCGCAGCCCGAGGCTGCGTTGCCGGGAGATCTTGATGAAGTCGTCCAGGAAGCCGACCAGGCCGAGCCCGGCCATGAGGAACAGGACGAGCACTCCGGAGACCGTCGGCGAGGACCAGGTGATCAGGTGCGCGGCCGCGTAGGCGCCCAGGGTGGCGCCGATGATCACCGCGCCGCCCATCGTCGGGGTGCCGCGCTTGGTCAGGTGCTCGGTCGGGCCGTCGTCGCGGACGAACTGCCCGTAGTGCTTGCGCACCAGGAACCTGATGTACAGGGGGGTGCAGAACAGGGAGATCAGCAGCGAGATCGCCGCCGAGGCCAGGACCGCCTTCATCCGTTCGCCTCCTGCTCGAAGTCCGCCGCCACCTGGTCGCCGAGCCAGCGTAGTCCGCTGTCCCGGGAGGACTTGAACAGCACGATGTCGCCCGGCCGCAGCTCACCGGCGAGCAGCTCGCGCGCCTGGTCGAGGGTG
>JBDIAG010000273.1:0-6242 GCA_039812305.1 Actinomycetales bacterium
GGAGGCTTGGGCGGATGGCCCGGGCCCGGCTGGACGCGGTAGCCGCAACGGCGGTGGAGGTGGCGCGCGGCGCGGCGCTGGGCGTCGCCGGCGCCACGTCGGTGGGCGAACACCTCACCGTCCAAGTTGAGGGCGAACGCCTGGTCACGCACTACTTCGACTGCGACGCGGCCGGCTATCCCGGCTGGCGGTGGGCGGTCACGCTGGCCCGCGCGCCGCGTTCGAAGATCGCCACCGTGTGCGAGGTCAACCTGGTCGCCGGGGAGCACGCGATCGTCGCGCCGCCGTGGGTGCCCTGGTCGAATCGGCTGCAGCCGGGCGATCTGGGTCCGGGAGATGTGCTGCCCCGCCAGGAGGACGACGAGCGCCTGGAGCAGGGGTTCGAACAGACCGGCGACGGCGACGAGGTCGATCGGCTGGCGCTGTGGGAACTCGGTCTCGGCCGCCCCCGGGTGCTCTCCCGGGAGGGCCGCCAGGAGGCCGGTGACCGCTGGCAGGCCGGCGACTTCGGTCCGGAGGCGCCGATGGCCAAGCAGGCCGCCGCCACGTGCCGCAGCTGTGGCTTCATCACCCCGATCGCCGGGGCGCTGCGGCAGAGCTTCGCGGTGTGCACGAACGAGTGGTCCTCGGCCGACGGGCATGTCGTCAGCCTGGATTACGGCTGTGGTGCCCACTCCGAGACGACCGAGGTCGCCCAGTCGGTGCCGAGTCCGGTGGCCGTCGTCGACGATCAGGCCGTCGACCTGGTGGCCCTGCCAGCCGGCCGTGAGGACGCTCCGGCGGAGTGATCCCCGACCCGCTCGGTTGTGCGCAGATCCGGCAGCGGGTGCTGGGCATCTGGGCCGTCGATCCGGCCCGGCTCACCGAAGACGCCAATCACGAGCTCGACCTGGTGCGTGGCGGGTACGCCAATCGGGTCGTCGTCGAACTGGCCGCGGACGCCGCCGACGCCGCGCTGCGTGCGGGTGGTGACGGACGGCTCCTCCTCCAGCTGGAACGCGACGGTGACGGCCGGTCCGTGCTGCTGGCCGCCAACACCGGAGCGCCGCTGGACGCGGCCGGCCTGGCCGGCCTGGTGTCGCTGCGGGCCTCGGCGAAGGCGTCGGCGGATCCGGATCGCGCCGCGGAGACCGGCCGGTTCGGAGTCGGTTTCGCCGCGGTCCTGACGGTCTGCGACGAGCCGGCGATCGCCGGTCGGGCCGGGCCGGCGGGCGCCGCCTACGCGGTGGGGTTCTCCCCGGCCTGGACGGCCGACGCGCTGGGTGCCGGATCCGCGGTCGAGCACCTGCCGGTGTTGCGGCTCCCGTTCGCGATCCCCGCCGAGCTGGTCGACCGCGACGACCTGGCCGGGTACGACACGGTCGTCCGCCTGGTCTTGCGGGACGACGACGCGCTGGCCCGGGTCCGTGAGCAGCTCGCCGAGGTGGACGATCCCCTCCTGCTCGGGCTGCCCGGCCTGAGCGAGGTGCTGATCCGTGACGCGATCGCGACCGAGCCGGTCGAGCGGCTGGTCAGCGATCCCCATCGACGTTGGATCACCGTGTCGCGCACCGGCGTCCACGACGAACACGATCTCGCCGACCGGCCGGTGGGCGAACGATTGCACCGGCACTGGCGGGTGACCTGGGCGGTGCCCCGTCGTCACGGTGGGCTTTCGCGGCCGGGCGACCAGCCGTGGCCGCGCGTCGTCCATGCGCCCACGCCGACCACGCAGCGGCTGATCTGGCCGGCGCTGCTGGTCGCCGACCTGCCTCTGGACAGCACCCGGCGGGAGGTGTTGCCGGGGCGCTCCACCGAGCGACTGCTGGCGGTGGCCGCCGACGCCTATGCCGAGCTGCTGGGCACGATCGCGGCGGACCCCGAGGTCGGCGACGTCCAGGTGCTCGCGCTGTTGCCGAGCGGCGAGGTCGGCGGCTGGCTCGATGCCGATCTGCGGTCCCGACTGTGGGAGCTCCTGCCGCAGAGCAGGTTCCTGCGCCCGGTCGTGCGTGACCCGGAGAGGACGGAATGGTTGCTGCGGCCGGTGGAAGCGGTCGCCCTGGCCGGGCGGTACGGGGACGATCCGGCCACTTTGGTCGCACTCAGTCCGGCCGCGGCGGGCCTCGTCCGAGCGCCCGAGGCGAAGGTGGAGACGTTGCGCCGGGCCGGGGTGCACGTACTGGAGCTGTCCGAGGTCGTCTACCAGTGGCACCCGGCCTCGGTGGCGGAGTGGACCTCGGGGTGCCGGGCACTGGCCGGGCTGGCGGCGGATCCGGCGGGTCGGGAAGCGCTGGCACGGTTGCCGATTCCGGTCGTGGCCGACCGTCCGTACGAGCTTTCCGACGTTGCATCACCAGCCGATGCAGTGTCGGAGGCGCATTTCTGGCGCGGCGCCCGGGCCGTCCTCCTGCCGGGCCCGGACGTGCCCGGGTCGGCACAGGCGGTCCTGGCCAGGCTGGGTGCCAGGGTGGCCGCGCCGGAGGTGATGGCGGATCCCGAGGCCGTCGCCCTTCTCGAACGGCTGGGCGCGGGCCACGCTCACGCCGAGGACCTGTTGCGATCGTCCGTCCTGGTGGATCGAGCGGGCAATCAGGAGCCGGACGAGCTGGACGTGACGCGAGCCGTCCTCGACCTTCTGAGCCGGGTCGATCTGGAGCGGCTCGAGGCCGGCCGGGAGGACCTGGATCTCACCTGGTGCGCGGACCTCGTCGTTCCCGATGCGGACGACGATCCGTGCCCGGCCGCCCTCCTCGTCCTGCCCGGGGCGGCGATGGACCCGCTGATGAGCGGGGACGATCTCGGCCGGGTGCACCCGAGTTGGGCGGACCGGTGGCCGGAACCGGTGTGGCAGGCCCTCGGGGTCGCCGCGACCGGTCCGGTGGTGCTGCGGATGCCGGATGTCGACCTGCTCGACCCGCCGGACACGCTCGCCGACCTGGACGACTTCGATCTCTGGGCGGAGCAGGCCGGGCCGAGGACGATCCCGGTCGTCGCGGTGCGCGATCTCGACCTCGTCCGGGACGACTCCTGGCCGGGGTTCCTGCGACTGCTGCCCGAGGAGTGCCTGGCGGAGACGCCGACGGGGTATGCGAGCTATCAGACCTGGTGGTTGCGACGGCGTTTCGATCTGGACCGGCGGGTGGACCCGGCGGCCGCGAACACCCTCCTGCGGCGCTGGCTGCCGGCCGCCCCTTCCTGGATCGCCCGGCTTCCCGGGCCGATCCGCGCCCGCCTCGCCGCCCCGGCCGAGTCCGCCGACCTCGGTGAGGCAGCCTGGCTGGATCTGCTCGAGGCGATGGCCGACGCGCCGGAGGAACCGCCCGGCCTGGCCGAGCTTCTCGAGCTGTGGCGGGCACTCGGCGACGCGGTGCGACAGGGTCGAGTGACCGAGCCACCTGGCTGCACGCGATTCTGGGCACTCGCTCCTGGTTTGCAGGCCAGGCTCGTTGCGGCCGTCGACATCTGTGTTCCGGACACTCCGGCCTGGCTGCAGCGCGAGGATCTGGGTCCGGTGCTGGTCCCCGGAGCCGGCAACGCGCTGGCAGTGGCCGACCTGCTGGATCTCGACCTCGCCAGCGAGCGGGCCGAGGGCCGGGTGACGTCGCAGGGCGCGACGACTGCGCTACCGCCCGCTCTCGCCTCGGCCGCCCGGCTCCCGCTGCCGTCCCACTGGCGTCGTCACGACCGGCTGCTGGTCGACGACGTCCCGGTCGGTTGGTGGCTGGACGAGAACGACGACTGTCACGCCGTCGATCTGACCGGGCTGGCCGCCGCCCTGGCGGCCCGCGCCGGCCGCTGGCCCGAACGCTTCCGGCTGGCCGCCCTGCTCACCTCCGACACCCCCGCCCGCCTCCTCCTGGACGACGCCGGCGGTTAGCGCGGTCGTGCGGCGTGATTTCCTGGACGCGACTGACGCCCGAAGCGCCCGCCGGTGTCTATATCGACCATACTCGATGTCGGTTTCGGGTCGTGCGGTTGATCGTGGTTGCTGAATCGGCTCGGCCGGTCGATTGGTGTCTCTGTGGACCCACGATCGACCGCCCGACGTGGATTCCGTCCTGCCAACCGGAATCTGTCCTGCCGGGCGCGTGAAATGCGCCGCTCCTGGCAGGACGCAACGCGTTCGGGGAGCTGCCCCGCGCTCAGCAGCCGGACCGGCTCGCCGGTGTCCAGGATCCGCTCGCTGGACGGGCTGGTGGATCGACTTCCGAACCTACAATGGCTCGACTTGATCGACCTGTCATTCTCAGACTTGTCGTGGTAGACGAAGGGATCGGCCGGACATGGATTCCATGCGCGATGCGGATCGAGATGGCCCACAAGAGCCTCTTGAAAGTGGCTCGCTCAAGAGATATGTTGCCAAGAGTGTCCTACGTGGACTATCGACAATTGAGCAGGTTCTTCCGAGCGATGACCAACAGGTCATTCTCTATCTCCCGCTGGCCCATTATCCGGGTTCCTCCCTGGATGACCTTATTGAAATCTCTCCTCAGTATCTACGCAGAATAGCGCCTGAACTTCCCTCCGATCTGAGAGTGTTGGGCGGCGAGCCGCTCTTCTGGAAGCCAGGTGATGGGTGGCTCTCAAGGGAGGAAGGTTGGAATGATGATGAAGTCAGCCTCGTGGGGCCAATTCATCCGGGACGAGACAAGTGCGATGAGCGGAATTCGCACCATACATACTCCATTTCCCGTGTCCTTCTTGCCGATGCCTCCTCGCCTGTGCTCCTCATGGAGCAAGACGTGGGTGTCATACTTGTTGGCGAGGACGAGTCTCTGGACGATTGTTCTCTACCCGGCAGGAATGTCGTACTCGCCGAATCTGTCGCAGAAAAGCTTTACCCGAGTCTGGACCTTCCGAAATTCGGTGACGAAAGCCTAGCCGAATGGGAAATGGTCAATGGAGAGTCCTTTCCCGCGATCGAGAGATGGCGCTGAGGGGAATCGTCTGGTGCACGAAGCGGGTGCTGAAGGGCGCAGCCGTGACGCTCGTGATTTGCGACGAGGACGGTGAGATGCAGTTCCATGACTCGAAATCGCGCGGTCGCCCCGCAATAGTACACTTCGACCACCTCCTCGATTACGATGAAACGCTTGCTGATATTCCGAGCCTTGCTAGGCGGCAGGCTGTCCAGAGGGAAGGGGTGGGAAGGCCCTGGGAATTTGTCGATATGGACTTCCAGGACTGAGTCCGGCGTGGCTATCAGGCGACGGGCGACCGTCCGCGATTCGTGGGTACCTGGTGGTGATGATGCGGAGCATGACTAGTGTCTCCTTCCGAAAGGCAACTCTTGGGGGCGGAACGCGGTATGTGTAAAGCGCACATTCTTGGGTCAAGGCGGCACGAATGAAGATCGCCTCAAATACGGTAATGCGAGCTCTGCGGGCCTCGGTGGGCGATGCTGATCTCGAGTTTGATAGGAAGTCGATTGTCAGGCGTACGAGCTTCGGAGGAGTGGAGATCGAAGGCTATGTCCGGAAGGAGAACATTCATGTAGAAATATGGTTCGTAGAATCGTCTATGGAAGAATTGGGATGGTCGGTCGATCTTGCGCATGGACTCGCGGTTCCCCGAGGATACGAGCGAACTGAGGCGGGATTGCAGCACGTGGCAACAGATTTGGCCAAGGTCATTCCCGGCATCGAGACGATCGAGACAGCGCACGAGCTTGTGAAACTATGGGATGGCGAGTGGTCCAACGTGTTCACCTTCCCGCGTTTCGCAGTTACTGAACGGATTCTCGTGCGACTCAAGAGTGCATTCATGGCGCGCGACTCAGTCGCTGTGAAGGGCTTCTTTCAAGGATTTCTGGCTGGTCGATACGGCCGCCCGGATGCACTCACCGTCCGCAATGTCTCTGTCCTTGTCGATGACGTCATAGCTTCGGATGCGGCGTGCGACATCTCTGATGCGAGGGCCGAAGCCTTCTTTACATCATTCGCATGACGCTGGCGTGGTACCGAGTGGGTAATTCCACGATCTCGTGGGTGAGGGTTGATTCAACTATCACAGATTCTCGGCGGTGTGAATCGGATGGAACGGATCATCCTCTGGTAGCGGTGGTGGGCGACGCGCGGAGCGCACCGAGAGAGCACGACCCAGAACCTAGGCGTGCTGCGTTGGCCGCTAATCCAGTATGATTCAGGTGTGGTAAACCAGCACAGGGTGTCGCGATTGCTGCGTGATGCAGGCTGGTTCCCAGGAAGAACTGTTGCACTTACGACGTTCCGCCGTGAGGTGGAAGAATGTGGGTTCTCCTGGGG
>JBDIAG010000274.1:0-6215 GCA_039812305.1 Actinomycetales bacterium
CGGTAGATGTCGTCGGCGTACTCGGCAACAATGGCCGCGCCGGAGAAGCGCGGGGCCAGCGTCATCGGGCGCGGCTCCATAATCCCCACCCAGCGCAGCGCAACCGCGCCACTGGATCGCCGGTGTGCTCTCGAAACTCGCCGGAGGACTGAATTCTCTGGTACCAGAGGCTATTTCGCTTAGTCACCATGGCAGCCGGACGAATACGGCGCCCAACGAGTTCCCTGCACGCAGCAGCCAGCGGTAAGTTACGTCCACCATTTTCACCGCGTCAAGGAATCCCGCCCGTTCGGACCTACGGCAATCCGTTATATCCGTTGAGTAAGGCCCGCCAGGAAATGCGTCATTCAGCATTTGCGGGCGTCATGACCTCAAGGCCCCCGAGATAGGGCCGCAGGGCCTCGGGCACCCGCACGGATCCGTCGGCGAGCTGGTGGTTCTCCAGCATCGCCACGATCCACCGGGTGGTGGCCAGAGTGCCGTTGAGCGTGGCCGCCGGCTCGGTGGCACCGTCGGCGTCGCGGCAGCGGATCCCCAGCCGGCGAGCCTGGAACGTCGTGCAGTTCGACGTCGAGGTCAGCTCGAGATACCGCTGCTGGCTGGGCAGCCAGGCCTCGCAGTCGAACTTGCGGGCGGCGCTGGAGCCGAGGTCGCCGGCGGCGACGTCGATCACCCGGTACGGCACCTCGACCGCCCCGATCATCGCCCTCTCCCAGGCCAGCAGCCGGTCGTGTTCGGCCTCGGCCTCCTCCGGCCGGGTGTAGACGAACATCTCGACCTTGTGGAACTGGTGCACCCGGATGATCCCCCGGGTGTCCTTGCCGTAGGAGCCCGCCTCCCGCCGGTAACAGGCCGACCAGCCGGCGTAGCGCAGCGGGCCCTGCGACAGGTCGAGGATCTCGCCCGAGTGGTAGCCGGCGAGCGCGACCTCCGAGGTGCCGACCAGGTAGAGGTCGTCGGCCTCCAGCCGATAGACCTCGGCGGCGTGGGCGCCGAGGAACCCGGTGCCCGCCATCACCTCCGGACGCACCAGGGTCGGCGTGATCATCGGCGTGAACCCGGCCTCGATCGCCTTGTCCATGGCCAGGTTGAGCAACGCCAGCTCGAGCCGGGCACCGATGCCGGTGAGGAAGTAGAAACGGGCGCCCGACACCTTCGCGCCGCGCTGCACGTCGATCGCCCGCAGCCCCTCGCCGAGCTCCAGATGGTCACGCACGCGGACGCCCTCGGCGTCGAAATCGCGGGGCACACCGACCGTCTCCCGGACGACGTAGTCGTCCTCGCCGCCCACCGGCACCCCGTCGATCACGACGTTGGGGATCGTGAACAGCAGTTCGTCCAGCCTCACCCGGGCCGCCTCGGCCTCCGCCTGGGCGGCCTTGACCCGGGCGCCGAGCTCCTTGGCGGCCGCGGCCAGCGCGGCCTTCTCCTCGCCCCGGGCCGCCGCGACCTGGCGCCCGGCGGCCTGCTGCTCGGCCCGCAGCCGCTCGAACTCGGCGAGCCCGGCGCGGCGGGCCAGCTCCGCGGCGAGCAGTTCGTCCACCACCGCGGGGTCTTCCCCGCGAGCCGACTGGCTGGCGCGGACGGCGTCGGGATTGGCTCGGAGCTGGCGAAGATCGATCACCAGCACAGGCTATCGACTGGACGAATCGACCCGCGGACGACTTTCCCATCGACCGGACACCCGCGCGCTTTACCCGTCGTTCGCCCCCACTGCCGATACCGTCTGGTCATGATCGACCCTCCGCTGCTCTACGTCGCACCGGTGGCCGCAGCGGCACTGCTGGCGTGGACGCTGATCCGGGCCACCGCCAGCCTCGACATCCGACCCGTCGCGGAGGCCGCCGCGGCGGACGTTCCGCGCCTGCGCGCCGCGGTCGTCATCAACCCGAGCAAGTTCGTCGACCCGGACCGGCCGAAGACGATCATCACCGCGGTCTGCCGGGAGCTCGGCTGGGCCGACCCGCTGATCCTCGAGACCACCCGCGAGGACCCGGGCACCAGCATGACCCGCGAGGCCCTGGCGGCCGGCGCCGAGGTGGTGATGGCCTGCGGCGGTGACGGGACGGTCCGCCGGGTCGCCGAGGTCCTGGCCGGCACCGGCACGCCGATGGGTCTGCTCCCGGCCGGCACCGCCAACCTGCTCGCCCGCAACCTGGATCTGCCCCTGGACGACCTGCCCACAGACGTGCGGATCGCGCTTACCGGACGTGATCACCCCGTCGACGTCGGCTGGTTCCGGATCGACAGCGGCCAGGAGCACGCGTTCCTGGTGATGGCCGGTGTCGGGTTCGACGCCGAGATCATGCTGCAGGCGCCGGAGGAGCTGAAGGCGCGGGTCGGGTTCGCGGCCTACGTGGTCTCCGGGGTGCGCAACCTCAACGGCCCCCGGGAGAAGGTGCGGATCGTCCTGGACGACGCCACCGAGATCGGCCGCCGGGTGCGATCGGTGATCATCGGCAACTGTGGAAAGCTGCACGCCAACATCGACCTGATGCCGGACGCCCGCATCGACGACGGCCTGCTCGACACGCTCGTGCTCTCCCCGCGCGGGGTGGTCGGCTGGGCGGCGGTGGCCGGCGAGGTGGTGACCCGGCACCAGCGAGGTCACCGGCTGATCGAGCGCTACCAGAGCCGCGAGGTCTCGGTACAGGCCGGCGGGCCGTTGAGCGCCCAGGTCGACGGAGACCCGATCGGGGAGACCGAGACCGCCTCGGCCCGGGTCGAGGCCGGGGCCCTCATCCTGCGGATGCCGCCCGCCGGGTAGGCCAGCTCTGGGCGCACCGGCACCCTCAGGCGGCCAGCACCCGTTCGGTCAGTTCGTCGACCGCCCTCGCCCCGCCGGCGAGATGCCAGTCGAGCCCCCGGTGCGTGACGACGCGGGTGGTGCCACCGGCCGCCTCGACCAGCGCCGAGCCCGGCAACCAGTCCCAGTCCGGGCAGGAGTGCTGGGCCCAGCAGCCGAGCCGTCCGCTGGCCACCGAGGCGAGGTCGACCGAGCCCGAACCGAGGACCCGCGGCGTGGCCACCCCGGCGAGGACGGCTCGCAGCGGTTCGAAGACCTCCGGACGGTCCGGCGCGTCCGGAGCGATGTAGGTGCCCAGGCTGCACCGGGAGAGAGGTTCGTACAGTACGCCCGCGACCGGGACGTCGTTCTCGGTCGTCGGCAGGTGCCGGCCGCCGATCCACAGGCTGTCGGTGGCGGGGCGGTACACCGCTCCGAGGAGCGGGCCCTCGCCGTCGGTCAGCGCCAGGGCGCTGCACCAGTAGTCGGAGCCGGCGAAGAAGTTGTAGGTGCCGTCGACCGGGTCGATCACCCAGCGGCGGCCGGTGCTGCCGGGCGAGGCGGCCCCTTCCTCGCCGAGCACCGCGTCATCGGGACGATGCGCCGCCAGCGTCGCGACGACGAGCGATTCCGCGGCGTGGTCGGCGGCGGTGACCACGTCGGAGACGGACGTCTTCTGCCGGGCGGTCAGGCCGCCCTTCCGCATGGTGGCCGCGAGCCGCCCGGCCTCCCGGACGAGCACGGCGGCGAGCTGGGCGTCGGTGGCCCCGGCCGCGACGGCGGCGAGGTCTGCTGGCGAGCTGGTCTCCACGTACGAC
This sequence comes from Actinomycetales bacterium, assembly GCA_039812305.1. Lineage (GTDB taxonomy): Bacteria > Actinomycetota > Actinomycetes > Actinomycetales > CAWJMD01 > JBDIAG01. Next base: position 3,604 of record JBDIAG010000274.1, read on the forward strand.
AAGGGTAGTTGGTCGCCCCGCGGCGCCTTGCATAGAGTCGAGCCATGACGTCCGACTCCGTAGTCATTCCCGCCGTCGAGCTGACCGGTCCCGGTCAGCCGGTCTCCTTCCCGCTGCTGGGTCTGGGCACCTGGCCGATGCTCGGCGAGGAGTGCGCGGCCGCCGTGGTGTCGGCCCTGGAGCTGGGCTACCGGCTGATCGACACCGCGGCGCAGTACGGCAACGAGGACGGCGTCGGGCTCGGCGTGGCCCGCTCGGACGTGCCGCGCGAGGAGATCGTGATCACCACGAAGCTGGCCGGCCGCGATCAGGGCAACGTCCGCCCCGCCGTGGAGGAGAGCCTGCGCAAGCTCGGTACCGACTACATCGACGTCTACCTCATCCACTGGCCCAACCCGCTGGACGACAAGTATCTGGCGAGCTTCGAGCAGATGCTCGCCGCGCAGGAGGACGGTCTGATCCGGAAGGTGGGCGTCTCCAACTTCCTCCCCGAGCACCTGACCCGGCTGCGGGAGGCGACCGGGGTGTGGCCGGCGGTGAACCAGATCCAGTTCTGCCCCCAGGTCGTCCGCGAGGACCTGCGCGCGTTCCACGACGCGAACGGCATCCACACCGAAGGGTGGCGCCCGTTCGGCCAGGGTGGGGCACTCCTGGACGACCCGGTCGTCCGGCAGGTCGCCGACCAGACCGGCCGGCTCCTCAGTCAGGTGCTGTTGCGCTGGCAGGTGCAGCAGGGCGTCACCACCATCCCCAAGTCGGGCAGCGAACAGCGGCAACGGGAGAACCTGGTCGCCTTCGACTTCGAGCTGACCGGCGAGCAGGTGGCCGCCCTGGCCGCGCTCGACCAGGGCGTGCCGGAGAACTACGACCCGCGCACCCACCAGGAGTACTGAGAGGCGGCCACTCGGCCGGCCTCAGCCCTCGCGCAATGCCTGGCCGGCCAGTCGGCAGGCCGTCAGGCGTCGCCGGATCAGGATCGCGGCGCGGACCGGTCCGTGCTGCGACAAGGCCTGCAGTCCGTAACGCGAGCAGGAGGGGGTCAGGTTGCACACCGGCGCGGATCGTCGCGCGGAGATGTTGACCTGATAGGAGCGCACCAGCCGGGACGCCACGCGCGCGCCCGGGGTGCGGGGCCGGGTGTATGGGTCGACCGCCGAGACGCGGAAGGCGCCGACGACCACCCGGTACGCGGCCGGCAGCGCCAGCAGGAGCGACAGGTCGCAGGCGCAGCCGTCGCAGTCCAGCCCGTCGCAGTCGGGCAGGTCGCACCAGTCGGCGACGTGCCGGTCCTTCTTCCCCCGCCGGCGCGAACGACGTCGGCGCGGCTTCTTCCACTCGCTCATCGCACTGGTCTACTCCCACTTCGCTCCCATTCCCATTCACCGCCCCGGACCACTATCGACCGGGACGGCAGTTGCGACGCGGAAACCGCCGGTTAGGCTCCCGGAGTGGAGCAGCCGATTCATCTGGACACCGATCGCGCCGCCAGAACCGGTGACGCGGAGGTGGTGTACGGGCAGGGCAAGACGCCGTCGCACGTGCTGGCCTGTCTACAGGGTCTGCACGCGGCGCATCCGGACCGCGCGGTGCTGGCCACCCGACTCGAGCCCGAGGCGATGGCCGTCATCGCGGACCGATGGCCGCTGGCGGACATCGACCCGGTCTCCCGCACCGCGATCATCGGCCCGCTGCCGGCTCCGCACGGCCTGGTCGGGGTGGTGAGCGCGGGGACGGCGGACTATCCGGTGGCGGCCGAGGCGATCCGCACGATCGCGGTCAGCGGGGCGGGCGTGCGCAGCTTCGCCGACGTCGGGGTCGCCGGCCTGCATCGGGTGATGGCCGTGGCCGACGAGCTCGCCCGCTGCGACGCCCTGGTCGTGGTGGCCGGGATGGAGGGGGCGCTGGCCAGCGTCGTCGGAGGACTCGTCGGAGTGCCGCTGGTCGCCGTGCCCACCTCGACCGGCTACGGCACTGGCGCGGACGGGCTGGCCGCCGTGCTGGCGATGCTGAACTCCTGCGCGCCCGGCGTGGTCGTGGTGAATGTCGACAACGGCTACGGAGCCGGCGTGCACGCTGCCCGGATCGCCCGGGCCGTCGCCCCGGTGCGCTCCTCGTGATCGGCTGGCTGGAGTGCGGCAGCGGGGCCAGTGGCGACATGCTGCTCGGTGCGCTGGTCGACGCCGGGGTCCCGCTCGATCTCATCGCCGACGCCGTGCGGAGGGTCGCCCCGGAGCCGGTGACCCTGCGCGCGGACCGAGTGGTGCGCGCCTCGATCGCGGCCACCAAGGTGCGGGTGGAGGCGGCGCCGTCCCACCATCACCGCACCTGGCGGGACCTGCGAGCGATTCTGGACGCCGCGCCCGGACTGCCCGGCGGGGGACAGGCCCGCCGCACGTTCCGGCTGCTGGTCGAGGCGGAGGCCGGGGTGCACGGCATCGATCCGGACGAGGTCCACCTGCACGAAGTGGGCGCGCTCGACGCGATCGCCGACATCGACGGCGTCGGCGCCGGTCTGGCGCATCTGAACCTGGACTCGCTGGTCGTCTCGCCGGTGGCGCTCGGCGGCGGCAGCGTGCGGGCGGCGCACGGCCGGCTCGCGGTGCCCGGTCCGG
>JBDIAG010000275.1:0-6212 GCA_039812305.1 Actinomycetales bacterium
GCCGGCCAGGCACGGGCCGCGTGCAGACCGGCCAGCGCCGCCCGGGCGCTGGCCCCGGCGCCACTGAGCCCGCCCGCGGTGGGCCCCACGACGACCGGACCGGGGCCGAACCGGTCGACCAGGTTGAGGGCGGCCCGCCAGGGATCGCCGCTGGTGCCGAGCACGACGACGACCCGATCGCCCTGCACGCCCACCAGCGCGTCGTCGGCGGCGAGCCGGGCGGCTCGCCGCATTCCCTCGGTGTGATCCTGACTCGGATTGTCGGGGTTGGCCGAGCCGACAACGACTGTGACCGCGGTCTCTTCCCGCCAGCCGAGGGCGGCGACCCGGGTCCGCAGCGCATCGTCGTTCTCGCCGCGCAGCAGGGCGTCGACGACGAGAGCCTCCAGCCGGGCGTCCCACGCGCCGCGGGACTCGGCAGCTTGCGCGTAGACCGTGGCGGCGGCGAAGGCCACCTCGCGGGAGTAGAGCAGGACGGCCTCCCGGACGGCGGCCAGCTGGGCGGGATCCTCCGGGTCGTCACACAACGCCTCGACGTGATCCTCGACGACGTGGACGATGGCCCGCACCAGTTCGAGCGTCTGGCTGAGCGTGACCGTACGGGTGAGCTCGCGCGGTGCGGAGCCGAAGACCTCCGCGGTGATCGCCAGGGTCGAGGCGCGGTCGGTGGCGTCGGGGTTGGCCAGCCAGGTGGTGAAGGTGCGGATCCCGGCCTGCGCCACCAGACCGACCCAGGACCGCTGCTCCGCCGGGAGCGCGGCATACCAGGGGAGAGTCTCGTCGAGATGTTGCAGTGCCGTCGTGGCGAGGTCGCTCGGCCGGCCGGCGGCGCGTGCCGCAGCCCGGACGCCGGCATCCATGCTCACCGGACAAACCTACGTGGCCCACCGCGCGATGCGCCAGCACCCGCGATGCCCGTTTGTGCCAAACCGACAACGCCGGGCCGGACGAGGCCTACCGGAGGAGTCGAGATCACCGACCGCCGCCGCGGCCTCCGGCGTCCAGGCCTCAGGCTCGTGCCAGGTTGGGGCCCAGCGTGACCCGTGAGACGACCGTGTCCGCTGGAACCGACAGCACGAAAGCCACCGCGCTCGCCACCCGGCGCGGCGGCATCATCCACGACTGGCCGTGGCTCACCTCCGAGGCCATCCCGGCGTTCTCGTACAGGTTCGTGTCCATCCCGCCCGGGTAGAAGGTGGTCACCCGGAGTCCGGTCTTCTGGCAGGCTCCGGCGATCGCCTTGGCGAAGCTGGTCAGAGCGCCCTTGGAGGCGGCGTAGGTCCGTTCGCTGGCGCCGGTGCCGGTGCCCAGCGGATCACCGGCCGAGGAGTTGATGAAGATGATCTGCCCGGCCTGCGGGTCGAGCAGGTCCACGTCCAGGGCCGCGTTGGTGACGTTCATGGTGCCGTGCACATTGACCTCGAAGGCCAGCCGGCCGCGATCGGGTCGGGCCGACTCGATCGCATCGTTGGTGAAGACGCCGGCATTGTTGACGAGAGCACGGACGCCCTCCGGGTGCTCCTGCTTGATCGTGCGCAAGGTCGTCCGGACCGCCTCGGCGTCTCGGATGTCGCAGACGAAGGTCGCACAGGATCGTGCTCCCAACTCGGCTTGCGCGGCGGCCAGAGCCTCCGCGTTCACGTCGATCAGGATCGCGAACGCGCCCTGACCCGTGGTTACTCGGGCGATGTCGAGGCCGAGCCCCTGCGCGCCGCCGGTGACGACGATCGCCATGTCTTGAAGTGTCACGGCAGCGCACAGTAGTCCAGGAGCGCTACGGGGATCGGCGGGGTGTGTCCAATCCGGGTCACGGATCGAAGGTGTCTACCCGTGGTTGTCAGACCGGCCGGGCCACCACGATGCTTGACCCATGCCCGACTACGGTCACCCGCTGCGCTTCGGTGCCTTCATCACGCCGGTCAATGCGCCTGCCTCCAAGCCCGTGGACCTCGCGGTCCTGAGCGAGGAGCTCGACTTCGACCTCGTGACCTTCCAGGATCATCCGTACCAGCCGCGGTTCCACGACACCTGGACCCTGCTCACCTGGGTGGCCGCGAAGACGACCGGAATCCACTTGAGCGGCAACGTGATCAATCTCGGGCTCCGTCAGCCGGCCGTCCTGGCCCGGTCGGCCGCCAGCCTCGACCTGCTCTCCTGCGGACGGTTCTCGCTCGGTCTGGGCGCCGGCGGGTTCTGGGACGCCATCGCCGCGATGGGCGGACGTCGCCTCACGCCTCGCGACGCGGTCACCGCCGTGGACGAGGGGATCGACATCATCCGGGGCATCTGGAACGTGGGGGACACCTCGCCGCTGCGGGTGGAGGGCGAGGTGCACCGGGTCGACGGCGCCAAGCGGGGCCCGTCGCCGGCCCACGACATCCCGATCTGGCTCGGCGCCTACAAGCCGCGGATGCTCCGGCTGCTGGGCCGCCGGGCGAACGGCTGGCTCCCGTCGCTGCCCTATCTGAAGCCCGGCGACCTGCACCGCGGCAACCGGCTGATCGACGAGGCCGCGACCGCAGCCGGACGTGATCCGCGTGAGGTGACGAGGTTGCTCAACGTCAACCCGGATCTCCCGGTCGCCGATCGCGTGCGCCTCGCCGTCGACGACGGAGTCAGCGTCTTCATCGTGATGGGCGACGACGAGGCCACCCTGGAACGCTGGTCGCAGCAGATCATGCCGGCCGTGCGGCAGCGGGTCGGCGACGAGCGGGCGCAGCGCGGGACGGCGCCGGTCGGGCGGATCCGCGGCGCCGCGGCGCTCGCCACGCGGATGCCGGGCATCGAGTACGACGCGATACCCGAGTCGATCGCCGGCACCGCGGTCGAACCCGGCGACCACGGGTACGCGCGCTATCGGTCCGCCTACCTGCGCGGCGGCGAGCCCGGTCTGGTGCTGCGCCCGAGAACGGTCGACGAGGTGATCGACGCGGTGGCCTATGCCCGCCGCCACCGGCAGGTGCCGCTGGGCATCTTCAGCGCCGGGCACGGGGTCTCGGGCCGTTCGATCAATCACGGCGGGCTGGTCATCGACGTCGGTGCGCTGAAGAGGATCGAGCCGCTGGGGGGCACCAGGGTGCGGATCGGGCCGGGGGCTCGCTGGGTGGACGTCGCCAGGGTGCTCGCACCGCTCGGGCTGGCGATCACCAGTGGGGACTACGGCGGCGTCGGGGTCGGCGGCCTGGCGACCGCGGGCGGTGTCGGCTGGCTCGCTCGCGAGCACGGCCTGACGATCGATCATCTGCGGTCCGTCGACGTCGTGACGGCCTCGGGGGAGCTCGTTCGCGCCAGCGAGACCGAGAATCCGGATCTCTTCTGGGCGATGCGCGGCGCGGGTTCGAACTTCGGCATCGTGGTGTCCTTCGAGTTCGAGGCGGCACACGTCGAACAGGTGGCGTTCGGCCATCTGGTGTTCGACGCCGACGACACCGCCGCCTTCCTCCACCGCTGGGGGAGCGCGATCGAGTTGTCCCACCGGTCGGTTACCGGCCAGGTGATCCTCGGGCCGCGCCGGGGCCGCCAGCGGCAGGCCGCGCAGGCCATGGTCCTGGTGAACTCCGCAGATGCCGACGAGGTGATCGAACGGCTGCAGCCGGTCGCCCACGTCGGGCCGATGCTGGACCAGTCGATCGGGATGGCCACCTACGACCAGGTGATGTCGACGTTCGTCGACGAGAGCGGTCAGTACGGCACGGGGGAACCCAGGGCGCACTCGGGCCTGATCCGCCACATCACCCCGGAGTTCGCCGAGGAGGTCACTGCCATGCTGGACGCCGGCGGTGCGGCGTTCTTCCAGATCCGCGCCGTCGGGGGAGCGGTCTCGGACGTCCCGGCGGACGCGACCGCCTACGGCTGGCGGGACGCCAACTTCTCCCTCGTCGCCATGGGCACGCGTTCCTCCGGCCTGGACGGCTGGTGGGACAAGCTGCGTCCCCACTTCGGTGGGCTCTACCTGAGCTTCGAGACCGACACCGGCCCGGACATGCTCACCCTGGCCTTCCCGCCCGCCCACCTGTCCCGGCTGCAGGCCCTCAAGGACGTCTGGGACCCCACCGGGCTGTTCCGGGACAACTTCTTCATCCCGCCGAGCGGCGCGGGACGGTAACGCGTTCGGGACGTGCGCCATCGCCCCGCGCCCCGCGCGGGTCGTGGACGCGATCCCGTCGCCGGCCGCTGATCCAGCCACCCGTCTGCGCATTGACCGGTTGTGGGCCGAGCAGCCAGCTATCTCGGGCTGCTCGGCAGACAACCGGTCAACGTGCGAGAAAGCGGTTGCTCGGCCTCTGGGCCGGCGCGCGAACGGCCATGGGCATCCCAGATTCCCGTCCGTGCCCGCAGACTCGCACGGAGCCCGCGGCTCGAGCCGATCCCGTCCGGTCAGCACTATGACCCGGACACCGAAAACGGGGCCGCCGGCGAACCGGCGACCCCGTTTCAGAGCCAGAACTCAGGCGTCGCCACCTGAGCTGCCGGACGTGCCGGCGGAGACGTCGTCCAGGCGGTACATCTCGTAGGCCTTTGCCGGAGCACCGGCATCGACCTGGCCACGCGCGGCGAGCATCCGCAACGCCTGGTAGGCGACGGAGGGGCCGTCGATGTGGAAGTGCCGGCGAACGGCGGGGCGGGTGTCGGACAGGCCGAACCCGTCGGCGCCGAGGGCGTGGAACTCGTTCGGCACGAACTGCTGGATCTGGTCGGGAACCTGGCGCATGTAGTCGCTGACCGCCACGATCGGACCGTTCCGGCCGACCAGCTGCTTGGCGATGAACGGCGTCGGCGCCTCCTCGCCCGGGTGGTTGAAGGCGTAGGTGTCGCAGGCCAATCCGTCGCGACGCAGCTCCGTCCAGGACGTCACCGACCAGACGTCGGCGGCGACCCCGAAGTCCTTGGCGAGCAGATCCTGCGCCTCCAGCGCCCACGGCATCGCCACGCCGGAGGCCATCAGCTGGACCCGGTTGGCCACGTCGTTCGGCGCGCCGCCGTTGGCCGAGCCCTCACGGTAGATGTAGGCACCCTTGAGCAGGGCGTCCACGTCCAGGTCGTCCGGCTGCGCCGGCTGCACGATCGGCTCGTTGTAGACGGTGATGTAGTACATGACGTCGCGCGGCCGGTCGTCGCCCTCGGCCGGCGTTCCGTACATGCGCTGCAGACCGTCCCGGACGATGTGGCCGATCTCGTAGCCGTAGGCCGGGTCGTAGACCACGGTGGCCGGGTTCGTGGCCGCGAGGATCGGCGAATGGCCGTCAGCGTGCTGCAGGCCCTCACCGGTCAGCGTGGACCGTCCGGCGGTGGCGCCGATGACGAAGCCTCGGGTCATCTGGTCGCCGGCGGCCCAGAACGAGTCGCCGGTCCGCTGGTAGCCGAACATCGAGTAGAAGATGTAAATCGGGATGATCGGCTCGCCGTGGGTGGCGTAGGACGTGCCGGCCGCCGTGAACGCGGCCACCGCGCCAGCCTCGTTGATGCCGACGTGCAGGATCTGGCCGGCTGGCGACTCCTTGTAGGCGAGCATCAGCTCGCGGTCGACCGACAGGTAGTTCTGGCCGTGCGGGTTGTAGATCTTCAGCGTCGGGAAGAACGAGTCCATGCCGAAGGTGCGTGCCTCGTCCGGGATGATCAGGGCGAACCGCTTGCCGAACTCCTTGTCCCGCATGAGGTCCTTGAGGATCCGGACGAACGCCATCGTGGTGGCGATCTCCTGCTTGCCCGAGCCCTTCTTGGCCATCCGGTAGGCGTCGTCCCCGGGCGGGGTCAGCACCTGGAACTTGTTCCGCCGCTCCGGCACGAAACCGCCGAGGGCCTTGCGGCGATCCATCAGGTACTGGATCTCCTCGGAGTCCGGTCCGGGGGTGTAGTACGGCGGACGGTACGGGTCGGCCTCGAGCTGGGCGTCGCTGACCGGGATCCGCATGTCGTCGCGGAACGACTTGAGGTCGTCCAGCGACAGCTTCTTCATCTGGTGCGCGGCCATCCGGCCGGCGAAGCTCGGCCCCAGGCCGTAGCCCTTGATCGTCTTGGCCAGGATGACCGTCGGCTGGCCGTTGTGCTCGCTGGCGGCCTTGTAGGCGGAGTAGACCTTCTGGTAGTCGTGGCCACCGCGCTTGAGCTTCCAGATGTCGGCGTCCGACATGTCGGCGACCATCCGCTTGGTGCGCGGGTCGCGCCCGAAGAAGTGCTCGCGGATGAATGCGCCGTTCTCGGCCCGGAAGGTC
>JBDIAG010000276.1:0-6206 GCA_039812305.1 Actinomycetales bacterium
TACGGCTCGACCTTTTTCATGCTGACCGGTTTTCACGGCCTGCACGTGACGATCGGCGCGACCATGCTGCTGGTGATCCTCTTCCGCGTCATGGCCGGGCACTTCAAGCCGGATCATCATTTCGCCTTCGAGGCGGTGGCGTGGTACTGGCACTTCGTCGATGTGGTCTGGCTCTTCCTCTTCGTCGTGGTGTACTGGTTGTAGTGAATTGCCGAGGGGGCAGGACGCCGCCCCGGAGAAAAAATGCGCCGCACAACGTGCGGCGCATTTTTTTAAAGCCTGTCGGTGATCAGGCCGGAGTAGTAGCCCGCCGCCAGGAGGACGAAGAGCGTGATGGACAGGCCGACGCGCACGGCGAGGGCCTTGACCATGCGGGTACGGTCGCGGCCTTGGTCGCGGAAAAGAAATACCAGGGCGGAGGCCAGGCTGGCGACGATGGCGATGAGGAATACGATGACGACGATGCGCATGTTTGGAATATCCTTCGGGTCGGTCTAGCCTATCACTTCTCCTTACGCCACAGGCGAAACGCTTGAAAATCCGCCTTGTCCTTCGTCCCGCCCCCCTGCTTGCCGCGCTGGCCTTTTCTGCCGCAGCGGTCATGATCGGCAATCTCCAGCGCGGCCGTGCGGAGCAGAAACAGGGCGTCTTCGACCGGATCGAGAGCGCCCGGCATCGCGCCGCGATCCAGATCGGCGCGGCGCTGGCCGATGCCGCCCTGCTCGATCGCCAGCCGGTCGCCGCGCGCGGCCGCTGGCTGATCGAAAAGACCATCCTCATCGACAACAGGACGCATAACGGGATTGCCGGCTATCATGTTGGCACGCCCTTGCGCATAGAGGGTGCACACATCGGCATTCTGGTGAACCGCGGCTGGATCGCCGCGCCCCGCTTGCGCAGCGAGCTTCCGCGGTTGCCTGCGGTGCCGGAAACGCGGGTGGATGTGCGCGCACTTGGCCGGCAGGGCCTTGTACTCGCCCATCGCCAGGAGGGTCCGCGCCGGCGGCAGGAAGGTCGTCTGCAGCGAGGCGGCGCTGGAGGCCAGCACGGCCAGGAACAGGAGCAGCGCCGGCCAGTGACCCAGGATCGGCTCCGCCAGCGCGCCGAACACGTTGTCGGACGTGACCTCGTTGCCGAGGCCGAGACCCTCGCTGCCCACCCCGGCGTACATCATCGCGCCGATGGCGACGAGCAGGTACGTAGTGAGGATCACCGTCACGCAGAGCAGCGCCGCGCGTCCGGGGGTCTTGTCGGCGTCCTTGGACTCCTCGTTGACGGTGAGGCAGGTGTCCCACCCCCAGAAGGCGAAGATCGAGCCCGACAATCCCGCGACGAATGCGCTCAGCGTGAGGTTGCCGAACGGATTGAACCACTCGAGGGAGAAGCCGACGCCGGTCGGCGAACCACCCGATTTCCCGATGGCGAGAATGACGAAGGCCGCCAGCACCACCATCTGAAAGCCGACCAGAATCGCCTGCAGTCGCTGGGTGGTGGTGATGCCGCGATAGGCGATCGCGGTGGCCGCGGCGATGAACACCAGGCAGGTGACGATATTGACGCCTTTGTTGGCGGCGAGATCGGCGATGCCCTCGTTGCCGAAGAGCCGGGCCAGGAACAGGTAGAAGAAGGAGACCGCCACCCCCGCCAGGTTGGACAGCACGATCACCGTCGCGACGATCAGACCCCAGCCGCACATCCAGCCGACGTAGGGTCCGAAGGCCTTCGTCGCCCACGTGAACGACGTGCCGCAGTCGGGAATGGACCGGTTCAGCTCGCGGTAGGCGTAGGCGGTGAGGAACATCGGGATGAAGCCGGCGATGAAGATGACCGGCATCTGGAAGCCGACGGCGGCCACGACGAGCCCCAGCGTCGCGGTCAGCGTGTACGCGGGGGCGACGCTCGAGACGCCGAGGGTCACGCTGCCCCACAGCCCCAGCGAGTCGCCGCTGAGCCCCTTCTCGTGCGTGTCCGCGGTGGAGACGCCGCTCGCCGTACCGTCGGTCATGACCGCACTCCTCCCGTGTCGTCGATCAGGTCGGCGGCCCCGGTCGGAACGGCGATCACCGGCCACGGCGACCGACGCAGGATGCGGGACGCGGTGCTGCCCAGCATGAATCGCGCCAGCGGCCCCGAGCGCCGCGAGCCGATCACCAGGACGTCGGCCGCATCGTCCTGCCGTTCGAGGGCTTTGAATGCCTTCTTCACGTTCTTGCCCCTGGCCACCACGGCGGCCACGTCGAGGCCGGTGCCGGCGAGCTCGGCGATCGCCTCCCGGGTCGCCGCGCTCACCTCCTCGGCCTCGTCGCCGCGCGTGACGATCTGCTCGACGTCGGCCGACGTGGGACGGACCGGCGGAGTCTCGACCTCGAAGGTCAGCAAGCGCAGCGGCACCCGAACCCGATGGGCGATGCGAGCCGCCACCAGCAGCGCGTCGTCACTCTGCTCGGACCCGACGTACCCGCACCAGACCTGGCCCTTGGGCGTGTCCCGGTCGTAGACGTAGCCGCGCGGGGCCAGCGCGAGCGGAACCGGCGAGGAATGCAGCAGCTGCCCGGAGGTCGTCCCGATGCTGAAGTGCTGGCCCTTGCCTCCGCCGGAGCTGCCCAGCACGATCAGGCGGGCATCCAGCTGGTGCGCCAGGCCGACCAGTCCGCGCGCGGTCGACGCGGCCGGAACCAGCCGGGTCTCGGCCCGGACGTCGGAGTGCTCGCCGACCCATCGCCCGGCTCGCGCCAGCCATTCCTCGACCTGCCGGCGCACCTCGGCCGGCAAGGAGTCGCGGGCGTCGACGCGAGTGGCCACCGGAAAGTCATCCGGGACGACATAGGCGATGGTGAGCACGGCATCGTACTGAGCGGCCAGCCAGGCACCGAGTTCCAAGGCCTCCTGGCCCTGGTCATCGGCTGCATATCCGACGATGAAGCGCATGAACGTCCCGTCCCTGCCATGACCATCACGGCTGAAACCGCCAAGAATGGCACGGCGCGACAAAGCCGTGTCAATTCGGGATCCACGACCGCGATCCTTGGGTTTCCGCCTGGTGGGATTCCGCGGTGGAGTACTCGCGAATTGCCGACGGATGAACGGCGGGTGAACTTCCCGAGTCGGATGGCCGCGTACATCGCATCCCGGCCCGATCCCGGGTCGTCGGGCACGGCCGGGAGCGGGGCAACCGGTAGCCTGAGCGAGCCCGTGAGAGCCATTCAGTGGAGGAGATGCCGTGGCTCTGCTGCGTGGGGACGCCGCCGCACCGCCGAGGACCCTGGTCGACATCCTCACCGAGACGGCGCAGACCTGTCCGGACGCACCCGCGATCGACAACGGCACGTACCGACTCACCTACGCCGAGCTGCAGACTGCCGCGACCGAGCTGGCCGAGCACCTGGCGAGCCTGGGCATCGGGCCGGGTGACAAGGTCGGTGTCCGGATCCGCTCGGGCACGCTCGACCTCTACGTCGCCATCCTCGGGATCCTCGTCGCCGGCGCCGCCTACGTGCCGGTGGACGCCGACGACCCGGACGAGCGCGCCCGCACCGTCTTCGACGAGGCCGGCGTGGTCGCCGCGCTCACCGACGACCTGGCCGTGGACGAGCGCGGCACCCCACGTCCGCCCCGGGAACTAACCGGACCCGAACCGTCCGGCGACTGCTGGGTGATCTTCACCTCCGGCTCGACCGGCAAGCCGAAGGGGGTGGCGGTCAGCCACCGCAGCGCCGCCGCCTTCGTGGACGCCGAGGCCAGGATGTTCCTCACCGGCGCGCCGATCGGCGTCGGGGACCGGGTGATGGCCGGCCTGTCGGTCGCCTTCGACGCCTCCTGCGAGGAGATGTGGCTGGCCTGGCGGCACGGCGGCTGCCTGGTGCCGGCGCCGCGCTCGCTGGTCCGCAGCGGGGTCGACCTCGGCCCGTGGCTGGTCGTCAACGACATCACCGTCGTCTCCACCGTGCCCACCCTGCTGGCGATGTGGCCGACCGAGGCGCTGGCCAAGGTGCGGCTGCTCATCCTCGGCGGGGAGGCCGCGCCCCCGGAGATCGGCACCCGCTTCGCCACCCCCGATCGCGAGGTGTGGAACACCTACGGCCCGACCGAGGCGACCGTGGTGGCGTGCGGAGCCCGGATGGACGGCACCGAGCCGGTCCGGATCGGCCTGCCGCTGGACGGCTGGGACCTGGCGGTCGTCGACGCCGACGGCAACGAGGTGGCGCCGGGCGAGACCGGCGAGCTGATCATCGCCGGGGTGGGGCTGGCGCGATACCTCGACCCGGCCAAGGACGCCGAGAAGTACGCGCCGCTGCCCGGTCTCGGCTGGGACCGGGCCTACCGCTCCGGAGACCGCGTCGTCTACGACCCGGCCGGTCTGGTCTTCGCCGGGCGGGCGGACGAGCAGATCAAGCTGGGCGGGCGCCGGATCGAACTGGGCGAGATCGACGCCGCGCTGATGGAACTGCCCGGCGTGAGCGCCGGCGCGGTGGCGATCCGCAAGACCGGCGCGGGCAACAGCGTGCTGATCGGGTACGTCACCATCGACGAGAGCTTCGACCTCGAGACCGCCACCGCGAACCTGCGCGAGCGACTCCCCGCCGCGATGGTGCCGCGGCTCGCGCAGGTCGATCACCTGCCCACCCGCACCTCCGGCAAGATCGACCGGGACGCACTGCCCTGGCCGGTGCCGACGCTGCGGGCCGGCTCCCGGCCGGCCACCGAGCTGAGCCCGACGGAGCAGCTCCTGGCGGCGGCCTTCCTGGACATCCTCGGTGTCGAGGTGACGAGCCCGACGGAGAACTTCTTCGACCTCGGCGGCGGCAGCCTGACCGCCGCGCAGCTGGTCTCCCGGCTCCGCCAGACCCACCCGGAGATCACCGTCGCCGAGGTCTACGCGCACCCGAAGGTCGGCGAGCTCGCGGCCCGGCTCGACGCGATGGCACTGCCGGCGAACCTCAGCGACCGGGCCGTGCCGCCCACGCCGGCCAGATCACAGTGGGCCCAGCACGTCGGCCTGCTCGGCAGTCGCTGGCTGGCCGGGCTGCGGATGACCGCCTGGCTGCTGCTGGCCGAGCGACTGGCCGCCCCGGCGATGCATTCGCTGACCGGCTGGGCGATCCCGGTGGCGCCGTGGCCGGTGGTGATCGGGTTCGCGCTGGTGTTCCTCACCCCGCCCGGGCGGATGCTGTTGACCGCCGGTCTGGTGCGGATCGTCCTGGCCGGGATCGGCCCGGGGCACTACCCGCGCGGCGGCACGGTGCATCTGCGGGTCTGGCTGGCCGAGCGGATCGCCGAGCAGAGCGGCGCGACCCAGCTCTCCAGCGCGCCGTGGATGACCTGGTACGCCCGGCTGCTCGGCGCACAGATCGGCCAGAACGCCGACCTGCATGCGATCCCGCCGGTGACTGGAATGCTCCGGATCGGACGCGGCGCCTCGATCGAGCCCGAAGTGGATCTCACCGGGCACTGGCTGGACGGCGACACCCTGCACCTCGGGCCGGTACGGGTGCGGGCCGAGGCCCGGGTCGGCACCCGCTCCACCCTGCTGCCGGGTGCGGACGTCGGACGCGGCGCCGAGGTGATGCCGGGTTCCGCGGTCTTCGGCCGGGTCGGCGAGGGCGAGCGCTGGAGCGGTGCCCCGGCGCGCAAGGTGGGCAAGGCCCGCGGAGCCTGGGACGAGCACCCGCCGCACCGTCCGCTCTGGTCGGCGGGGTACGGGCTGCTCGCGCTGCTGATCGCGGCCTTCCCGGTGATCTCGGTGGTGGCCGGGTCGGCCGCCGGCCTGGCCGTGCTCGGCCCGAGGTCGGCCTGGTGGTTGCTGCTCGCCCTGCCGGTCGGCGTCCTGGTCGGATACCTGGTGCTGGCCGCGCTGATCTGGGCGCTGGTGCGACTGCTGGGTCGCGGTCTGGAGGCCGGCCACCATCCGGTGCACTCGCGGCCGGCCCTGCAGGCGTGGGGAACGATCCGGGTGCTGGACGAGGCTCGCACCTGGCTGTTCCCGATCTACTCCAGCGCCCTGACACCGCTGTGGCTGCGCGCGCTGGGGGCCCGGATCGGCGCGGACGTGGAGGCGTCCACGGTGCTGATGATCCCGTCCCTGGTGAGCGTCGGGGACGGCGCCTTCCTCGCCGACGACACCCTGGTCGGTCCGTACGAACTGGTCGGCGGACGGTTGCGGGTGGAGCGCTCGAAGGTCGGTCGGCGGGCCTTCGTCGGCAACTCGG
>JBDIAG010000277.1:0-6195 GCA_039812305.1 Actinomycetales bacterium
ATCAGCCGCTCCGCGTAGAGCGCCCAGCCCTCGCCGTGGCCGGAGACCCAGCACACCAGCCGGCGCCACCTGTTCAGCCGGTCGGCGCGGAGCATCGTCTGACCCATCTGCAGGTGATGGCCCGGCACGCCCTCGTGGTAGATCGTCGTCTTCTCCCGCCAGGTGGTGAACGTCGTCACGCCCTGAGGGACCGACCACCACATCGTGCCCGGGCGGGAGAGGTCCTCGCTGGGCCCGGTGTAGTAGATGGCGCCCTCGTCGGTCGGGGCGATCCGGCAGTCCAGCCGCCGGATCGCGGGCGGGATGTCGAAGTGGATCCCGTCGAGCAGGTCGATGGCGGCGTCGGAGGTCTCCTGCATCCAGTCACGCAGCGCGTCCCGGCCGACGAGCTGTCGTGACGGGTCGGCCTCCAGCATTGCGATGGCGGCCGCCACCGAGTCTCGCCAGGTCCCCTCCCGGTCTCGCCCCGGCGCGCCTTTCGAAGCGTCGGTGAGGATCTGATCGGCGACCTGCGCCATCTCGGCCTCGATGCGCCGGAGTTCCTCCTGGCCCCAGGCGTAGGTCTCGGCGAGATCGATGCGCGCACCGAGGGACTCCCGCGACCACAGGGCGTAGAGCTGCTCCCCGCAGGCGTCCCGCTCGTGGGCCGTGGGCACGAACTCCTCGCGCAGGGTGCGGGCCAGGTCCTCGTGCAGCTCATCGGCGAGCCGGGCGCCGGCCGCCAGCTGCGTCCGCAGGGCCGCCGGGAGCCCGGCCGGGGCCTCGTCCACCAGACCACGGAAGAAGCCGGAGCCGGGCACGCGGGCCAGCGCCTCGGCGAGGGCCTCGACCTGGCGTCGGGCCGGCCCGGTTCCTGCCGCGACCGCACTTCTCAGCCCGCGCAGCGCGCTGGCCGCCGCCTCCGGCATCGTGTGCAGCCGCCGGGCCACTGCCGCCCAGTCCTCGGTCGTCTCCCGCGGCGCGAGGTCGAAGACCTCGCGCAGGCTGAGCACCGGGCAGTCGTGGACGCGCAGACGGCCGTAGGACACGTCCGCCTCGTCCAACTCCACGATGAGGCCCAGCCGCTCGCGCATCGCCGCCAGGGTGATCCGGTCCTCCTGGTCGACCGGGGCGACGGCCTCCAGCGCGCGCAGCGTCCGGCGGGCCAGGTCGGCCTGAGCGCGGGCGCCCTCCGCCGAGAAGTCCGTCCAGCGATCGTCGTGGCCGCTGGCCCCGACGAAGGTCGCCAGCACCGGATCGAGTTCCAGCAGGTCTTCGGTATAGGTGTCCGCGATCGCGTCGACCGGCGACGCCACTCGTGCGGGCGGGGAGTCCATACCGAAACAGGCTAGGGCGTATTCGTCGAAGTGTGGTGATCTGGGAAGGTCGACGATGGGGCAATGCCGCCCTGGGCCTGCTGGTGTTGGCGTTCGGACAGGTCGGGTTGGGTGCGGAGTGGCTGCGTTGGGTGCCGAGTGGTCGCGGTGTGATCTGCCGCTGGTCGGGTTGGGTGGGGAGTGGCTGCGTTGGGTTCCCACTGGTCACGGTGCGATCCACCAGTGGTCGCGTTCGGTGCCGAATGGCTGCGATCGGTCCCTACCGGTCACGGTGCGATCCGCCAGTGGTCGCGTTCGGTCCCGAGTGGACGCCCTCGGCGTGACCATTGGGTGCCTAACGTCACCACTCGCCGCCGGTCCGGGCCTCTCGCCACCGGCGCCTGGGCCCGTGGCGGTTCATGACCCCCGGCGTGGCCACGATGTGATCCACCAATGGTCGCGTTCGGTCCCGAGTGGACGCCCTCGGTGCGACCATTGGGTGCCTAACGTCACCACTGGCCGCCGGCCCGGACCTCTCGCCGCTGGCCCGAGCCTCTCGCCGGCGGCCCGGGGCCTCGTGGCGGTTCGTGACTCCCCGGGTGTGGCCACGGCGGGCTGGCGATCACTCCCGACTGGAGTATTTGTGTTGCCAGACAGCGGAAATGCTCCACGCGAGGGGTCCAGCGCCACGGGCCGCGCAGTAGCCTCGATCGAGGGGCACCAGCGGCCGGTGGGCGCACCCGGATTTCCGTCGCGGTTACGGTTACCCCGTGAAGCCGTTAGTCATCGTCCCGACCTATAACGAGCGGGAGTCGCTCCCGACCGTGGTCGCCCAGTTGCTGGAGTCTCAGCCCGGCATCGAGATCCTGGTCGTGGACGACAACTCTCCCGACGGCACCGGGGAACTCGCCGACGAACTCGCCGCCGCCGATTCGCGGGTTCACGTGCTGCATCGCAGCGAGAAGCAGGGTCTGGGCACGGCGTACCGGCACGGCTTCGGCTGGGGGCGTGACCGCGGCTTCGACGTCCTGGTGGAGATGGACGCCGACGGATCCCACGCTCCGGAGCAGCTGGGCCGCCTCCTGGACCGGCTGGAGCTGCCCGGTGACCCGGCGGATCTGGTGATCGGCGCGCGATACATCCCCGGTGGCGATGTCCACAACTGGCCGTGGCGGCGAGAGCTGTTGAGCCGTGCGGCGAATCACTACGCCCGGTGGATGCTGCGACTGCCCGTGCACGACGCCACCGCCGGCTACCGGGCGTACCGCAGTGACGTCTTCGACGTCATCGACCTGGGGCAGGTGACCTCGCAGGGGTACTGCTTCCAGGTGGAACTGGCCTGGCGGGCCACCCGAGCCGGGCTCCGGGTCGCCGAGGTGCCGATCGACTTCACCGAACGGGCCTCCGGTGCTTCCAAGATGGGGCGCGAGATCGTCGTCGAGGCCCTGCGCAAGGTGACAGTCTGGGGGATCACCTCCCGCCTGAGCCGCCGCGGCTGACCGCTTCCTTGCTCCTCGGCCGGTATGCGCCCGGCCGTAGGTAGCACCGGGGCATGGGGCGGGACCGCTATGCGCCGGGATGCGACAGTACCCGGGCAAGGGCACGACCAGCTATGTGCCCAGCAACCGGTTATCGGCCGAGCAGCCAGCGATCTCCGGCTGTTCGGCCCAGAGGTGGTCAACGCGGGAGTACGTGGTCGGATGGGAGCGTGGACGGTGGGTCCGCGTGGCCGGAATGGAAGTGTGTGCGCGGTGGGTGCGCGGGGAGATGGGAGCGCGTGACCGGCGGGACCGCGCGGCCGGGATGAGAGTGTGGACAGCGGGAGCGGTGGCCGGAATGCGAGCGCCGGGGACGGTGGGAGCGGGTGGCCGGCGGGAGCGGTGGCCGGAATTGGAGCGGGTGGGCCGTGGGACCGCGCGGTCGGAACGAGAGTGTGGGCGGCGGGTCCGCGTGGTCGGAATGGGAGCGCGGGGACGGTGAGAGCGCTCGGCCGGACACGGCTCGTAGGGTGGTGACCGATGACGGAGGACGCCCTGCGGCAGCGGCTACGAGCGCGCTGGCCGCTGCCGGGGCACGCCGAGGTGCGCGAGCAGTTGCTGGACGCCTACGCCGCCCCGGACCGGCACTACCACGACCTGCTGCACCTGGCCGAGGTGCTGGACCGGATCGACGAGCTCTCCCCGGTGCTCTCGACCGGACCGTCGGCGGCCGGCGCGGACGCGCAACTCCTGGCCGTACGGCTGGCGGCGTGGTTCCACGACGGGATCTACGACCGGCAACCGGGAGCGGAGGAACGCTCGGCACGCTGGGCGGCCGCGGCGCTGCGGGACGTACCGGCTTCGCCTGGTTGGCCCCAGCCGGCCGCGGTCTCGCCCGATGCTGCGCAGCCGGAGTCGACCCCGCCCGATTCGGTCTCGTCGGGTGGATCGGCCTCCCGTTCGGTCCGGTCCGGTCCGTCGTCGCCAGATTCGCTCTCGTCGGAGGGGATTCCGTCGGGTCCGGCCTCGTCCGATCTGTCGCTGTCCGGTTCGCTCTCGTCGGCTGAGTCGCCGTCGGGTTCGGGACGGTCGGATCCGCCGCCGTCCGGCTCGGTCTCGTCCGGGGTGGCCGAGGAGGTGGCGAGACTCGTGCGACTCACCGAGTTCCACACGCCGGGCGAGGGGGATCTGCCCGGCGCCGTGCTCAGCGATGCCGATCTGGCCATCCTGGCTGCCGGGCCGGCTCGCTACGCCGCCTACGCGGCCGCGGTGCGCGCGGAGTACGCCCGGTACGACGACGAGACGTTCGCCCGCGGCCGGGTCGACGTCCTGGATCAGCTCGCCGCGGCCGAGTACCTCTTCGCCACGGACCACGCGCGGACGCACTGGGAATCCCGTGCCCGCCACAACATCGCCGCCGAACGCCGCCGGCTGACCGAGGCCCAGCATCGGTTCTCCACGTCGCCCGGTCGATCGTGGGTCTCAGGCAACCCCGATCGACCGGGTGAGTCACCGAGCAGCCACGATCGACCGCGCGACCCGGGCGACCGGCACCCGAGATCGGTCTGAGCGCCGTCCCGCCACCGGGGCCGCGCCCAGGACGTCAGCCCAGCCCAGGACGCGAGCCCAGGACGTCAGCCCAGCCCAGACGTCAGCCCAGCCCAGGAGCCCAGGCCAGGACGTCAGTCGCGGTGGGCCAGAGCCTTGCGCAGATCCTGGTTGAGGGTGCCGATCACGTCCAGCGGGATCTCCTTCGGGCAGGCGGCCGAGCATTCGCCGATGTTCGTGCACCCGCCGAAGCCCTCGTGGTCGTGCTGGTTGATCATGCCGACGACGCGGGCGTACCGCTCCGGCTGTCCCTGCGGCAGCTCACCGAGGTGGGTGACCTTCGCCGACATGAAGAGCATCGCGGACGCGTTGGGACACGCGGCCACACAGGCTCCGCACCCGATACAGACCGCCGCCTCGAAGGCACGGTCCGCCTTCGGCTTCGGCACCGGCGCGGCGTGCGCGTCGGGGGCGGCACCGGTGTTCACCGAGACGTAGCCGCCGGCCTGGATGATGCGGTCGAAGGCCGAGCGGTCGACCACCAGGTCCTTGATCACCGGGAACGCGTTCGCTCGCCACGGTTCGATGTTGATCGTGTCGCCGTCCTTGAACGAGCGCATGTGCAACTGGCAGGTCGTGGTGACCTCGGGGCCGTGCGCCTGGCCGTTGATGACCACCCCGCACATGCCGCAGATGCCCTCGCGGCAGTCGGAGTCGAAGGCGACCGGCTCCTTGCCCTCCATCGTCAGCTTCTCGTTGAGCACGTCGAGCATCTCCAGGAACGACATGTCCTCGGAGACGTCCTCGAGCTGGTATTCGACCATCGACCCCGAAACACCGGGCCCGGCCTGCCGCCACACCTTGAGCGTGATGTTCACTTGTAGCTCCGCTGCTTCATCTCGATGTTCTGGTAGATGAGCTCCTCCTTGTGCAGGATGGGTGGCGCATCCGGACCGTTGTATTCCCATGCCGCGACGTAGGCGAACTGGTCGTCATGCCGCAGCGCCTCACCGTCCTCCGTCTGCGATTCGGCCCGGAAGTGGCCGCCGCAGGACTCTCGCCGGTGCAGAGCGTCGATACACATCAGCTCGCCGAGCTCGATCAGATCGGCGACCCTTCCGGCCTTCTCCAGCGACTGGTTCAGCTCGTTGGCCTTGCCCAGTACGCGCAGGTTGGACCAGAACTCCTTGCGCAGACCCCGGATCAGCTCGATCGCGTGGATCAGGCCCTCCTCGGTGCGCTCCATCCCGCAGTACTCCCACATGATCTGCCCGAGCTCCTTGTGGAAGGAGTCGACGGTGCGGTCGCCGTCGCAGTTGAGGAAGTGCTGCAGCCGGTCGGTCACGCTCGACCGGGCTTCCACGACCGCCGGGTCGTCCCCGGAGATCTTCGGGAACGGCCCCTCGGCCAGGTAGTCGCGGATGGTGTTCGGCAGCACGAAGTAGCCGTCCGCCAGACCCTGCATCAGCGCCGAGGCGCCGAGCCGGTTCGCGCCGTGATCGGAGAAGTTCGCCTCACCGGCGACGAACAGCCCCGGAATGCTCGACATCAGGTCGTAGTCGACCCAGAGCCCGCCCATCACGTAGTGCACCGCGGGATAGATCCGCATCGGCACCTGGTAGGGGTCCTCGCCGGTGATCCGGGCGTACATGTCGAAGAGGTTGCCGTACTTGGCCTCGACCGCCGCCCGTCCCATCCGCTTGATCGCGTCCGCGAAGTCGAGGTAGACCCCGCGCCGGACGTACTTGATCTCGCCGTCCGGGCCCTTCTCGGCGACGGCCGGGCCGACGCCCTTGCCGTCGTCGCACTGGTACTTGGCGGCGCGGGAGGCGATGTCGCGGGGAACCAGGTTGCCGAAGCTCGGGTAGATCCGC
>JBDIAG010000278.1:0-6166 GCA_039812305.1 Actinomycetales bacterium
TGCCGGCTCGGCCACATTGCGGGGCCGCTCAGGGTGGCGACGCTACGAGGCCTGCGAAGTCTCGTCTCCGAGCCTTTACCGGCTCGGCCACATTGCGGGAACTAGTAACCGGCTCGTAGGTTGGCTTCCCGACCATCGTCTCCGAGCCTTTACCGGCTCGGCCATATTGCGGGCGTGACCTGCTGGCCCGACAGCTCGTCGGCGCCGGCGCTGTCTCCGAGCCTTACCGGCTCGGCCACATTGCGGATATGTGCCACAACTGCCACCGCGCCCACGCACGGGCCGGGTCTCCGAGCCTTTACCGGCTCGGCCACATTGCGGCGCGGACGTGCTCATCGCGGCCGAGCGCGCGGCCCGCGCGTCTCCGAGCCCTTACCGGCTCGGCCACATTGCGGCCACGTCGGGATTATGGCGTCAGCCGCGCGACCAGCAGGTCTCCGAGCCCCTTGCCGGCTCGGCCACATTGGGGGTCGCTCGACGCTGCGGCTGACCCGACCGGGACCCAGTCTCCGAGCCCTTTCCGGCTCGGGCACATCGTGGCATGGGCAGCGCGAAGGGATGCAGGGCTCGACTCAGGTCTCCGAGGGCCGACGGGCTCGGTCGGCGGGGTAGCTGCTGGCTCTTGCGTCCAACGAAGGGCATTTGAGTGCGTACCCCTCCCGTGGCATTGCGGTGAGCGCATCACTGGGCCACGACGAGATCTCGGGATAGGGAGGCGTCGTCCTCGCGGAAAGTCGGCTCTTCGTCCGGCGGGGAGCCGCGTAGCCTTACAGGGTCATGACGAAACGAGCATCCCGTCCCGCCGGCTCCGGGGGAGTCGATCGCGGGGGCCAGCGCCCGGCCATCGACGAGCCTTCTCCGGCGGAGCTATCCCCAGCGGAGCCATCCCCGGCCGAGCGCTACGCGGCCCACGTCCGCCGGTCCCGTCGTACGCCGCGGTTGACCGAGTTCATCGAACGGCTCGGCTTCGAGCTCGACGATTTCCAGGTCGTCGCCTGCGAGGCGGTGGACGCCGGTGAGGGCGTGCTCGTCGCCGCGCCGACGGGAGCCGGGAAGACCGTCGTCGCCGAGTTCGGCGTCCACTGTGCGCTCGCCGAGGGCCGGAAGTGCTTCTACACCACGCCGATCAAGGCCCTTTCCAACCAGAAGTACGCCGATCTGGTCGCCGTCCACGGCGCGGCCAACGTGGGTCTGCTCACCGGCGACACCTCGCTCAACTCGAGCGCGCCCGTGGTCGTGATGACCACCGAAGTGCTGCGGAACATGCTCTACGCGGGCTCGTCCACCCTCGAAGGCCTCGGGTACGTGGTGATGGACGAGGTGCACTATCTGGCCGACCGGTTCCGCGGGCCGGTCTGGGAGGAAGTGATCATCCACCTGCCGGCTTCGGTGCAGGTGATCTCGCTGTCGGCGACCGTGTCCAATGCCGAGGAACTGGGGGAGTGGCTGGACACGGTCCGTGGGCACACCCGCGTCGTGGTGAGCGAGCATCGGCCGGTGCCGCTGTGGCAGCACGTGATGACCCCGGCCGGCCTCGTCGACCTGTTCGTGACGGACGACGCCGGAGAACAGGTCCTCAATCCCGAACTCGCCGACCTGGCCCGACGGGCACCCCGCACGGATCGCAGCCGTGGACAGCGTGGTCCCGGCCGGCGCGGCTACCGCGACCGCAACTCCGGCCCACGGTCCTTCGACGACGGGCGTTCCGACGACCCACGGGCGCAGCGGCAGACACCGGTCAGTCGGGCGCAGGTCGTCCAGCGACTCGACCGGGACGGTCTCCTGCCGGCGATCACGTTCATCTTCAGCCGGGCCGGTTGCGAGGCGGCCGTCACCCAGTGCCTCGTCGCCGGCGTGCGATTGACGACGCCGCAGGAGCGGCGCCAGATCCGCCGGATCGTGGAGCAACGCACCGCGGACATCCCGACCGCGGACCTGTCCGCCCTCGGCTACGACACCTGGGTCGAGGCGCTCGCCCGCGGCCTGGCCGCCCATCACGCCGGACTCCTGCCGACCTTCAAGGAAGTCGTCGAGGAACTCTTCGAGCTCGGCCTGGTCAAGGCCGTCTTCGCCACGGAGACACTGGCACTCGGCATCAACATGCCCGCCCGCACGGTCGTCCTGGAGAAGCTGGTCAAGTTCAACGGAGAGGCGCTGGCGCCGGTGACGGCGGGGGAGTACACCCAGCTCACCGGCCGTGCCGGGCGCCGCGGCATCGACGTCGAAGGCCACGCCGTCGTCGTCTGGCGACCGGGAATGGACCCGCACGAAGTGGCCGGGCTGGCCTCGCGCCGCACCTACCCGCTGAAGTCGAGCTTCCGACCGACCCCGAACATGGCGGTCAACCTCGTCGCCCAGGTCGGACGCGAGGCCGCGCACGCCGTGCTCGAGAGTTCGTTCGCCCAGTTCCAGGCCGACCGCGCGGTCGTCGGCCTGGCCCGGCAGGTCCGCGAGATGGACGAGGCGATGGCCGGCTACGCCGACGCCATGCATTGCGACCGAGGGGATTTCGCCGAGTACGCGGCGCTGCGCGAACAGTTGTCGCAGGCCGAGAAGCAGGGCGCCAAGCACGCCTCCGCCAACCGCCGGCGCACCGCGCTCGCCTCGCTCGAGCGGCTTCGGATCGGCGACGTCGTCCGAGTGCCGACCGGCCGCCGGGCGGGCATCGGGGTCGTGCTCGACCCAGGTATCGCAGCCGGCATGGAAGGGCCGCGGCCGACCGTCCTCACACTGGACCGCCAGGTGCGCCGGGTGACACTGCACGACCTGGCGGATCCCGTGGAGACGATCACCCGCGTCCGGGTGCCGGCCAGCTTTAACTCCCGCAACGCCCGGGCCAAGCAGGACCTCGCCTCGACCGTCCGCAACGCGTTGCGCGAAGGTCGGCTGGACGCCGATCCCGAGACCGCGGCACCGGCGGGCACGTCGTCCGGGATGAGCAAGGCCGACCGGCAACGGATCGCCGACGTCAAGGCGCAACTGGCCGCGCATCCCTGTCACGACTGTCCCGACCGGGAACAGCACGCCCGGTGGGCCCAGCGATGGCACCGGCTGAGCAAAGATCGAGCCGGGCTGGTCAGGCGGATCGAGGGCCGAACCAACACCCTGGCGCGCACCTTCGACCGGCTTTGCGACCTCCTCATCGAACTCGGCTATCTCGTCGCCGACTCGAGCGCACCCGGTGGGCTGAGACTGAGCCCGGACGGTCGCCGGCTGCGCCGGATCTATACCGAGAAGGACCTGCTGGTCACCGAGTGCCTGCGCGACGGGACGTGGGAGCGCCTCGACGAGGCCGGGCTGGCCGCGCTGGCCGGGGTCATCGTCTACGAGAGCCGTCGCGAGGACGCCGCCGTCCCCGTCTCCGCCGGACGTGTCCGCAACGCGGTGCAGGACACCGTCTCCCAATGGATGGACCTGGTGCAGCTGCAGACCCGGCACCGGTTGGAACCGATGGACGAACCGGACGCGGGTCTGGCACCCGCCCTGCACGCCTGGGCACGCGGGCGTTCGCTGGAGTCCGTGCTGGACGAGGTCGACGTGTCCGCGGGCGACTTCGTGCGCTGGAGCCGGCAGGTCGTCGACCTCCTTGGCCAGATCGCCCAAGCTCTCGAGGACAGTCCCTCCGGCCCGGACGTGGCGCTGGCCACCCGCGCCCGGTCGGCGATCAACGCGGTCGACCGGGGAGTCGTCGCCCTCGGTGGCGGACGCGGCTGAACGGCCGCGCGGCCGACGACGTACGACGCGCGAACACCGCCAGGAGGGACGTATGTCTCCCACCTGGCAGTGCGGAGACACCGTCCCTCGGGCGGACGAAGCCCCTCTGGCAGTGCCGAACACGTCCACGGGCGGCACGAGGCCACGGGTGCCGACACCTCACCAGCTCCCGCGCAGATGGTCGGGCTTCTGGTCAGTGGCGATGACCTTCCACTGACCGTCGGTGGGATGCAGCTCGTTCCAGCAGGCGGTCCGCTGGTGCAGATGCTCGCCGAGTTCCGGCGCGACAGCCTGCAGCAGAGCGCGATTCACCGCGTCGTGGGAGACCAGGACGACGTCTCCCGACTCCAGGTGCGGCAGCTGATCGTTCAGCACCGCCAGAGCTCGGGCGGCGACCGAGGCCAGTGCCTCGACGCCGGGGGCGAGGTCGATCGCGCCCCATCGCCGGATGATGTCCGCCTCGCGTTCGCCGGCCCACTCGCCGTAGTCCCGGTCGACGAGGTCGGGCGCCGCCACCACCGACAACTGGGCACGTTCGGCGATCGCCCAGGCGGTCTGCATCGTGCGGTTCAGCGGGCTGGCCAGAATGCGAACCAGCCGGAACTGGGCCAGCTGGCCCGCCAGCGCATCCGCCTCCAGCATGCCGACGGAGTCCAGCGGCGGGTTGAGGTGGCCACGCAGACGTCCGTCCGCATTGAGGGTGGTACGTCCGTGGCGGACGAGAAAAACGCGTCCAACGGTGATGGTCATGGCTCACTCCCAGAACAGAATCGTCGGAAGGAGTCATCAGCCGGATACGGCGGTTCGAGTGCCGGACTCTCGTGAAAGTCGGTGCGCTACAGGCGGACGCCATCGCCAAGGCCACCGTACGCCCGGCCCGGGCGAGCGACCAAGGCCAGTCACGATCTAGAAAATGTGACGAATATCACCACGAATGGCTGAGCGTGGGAACGCTGAGTATCGTGGACGACCGAGGCGATGGGGCTCGCCTTAACCGCGGGAAATCCGCTGACGGTCCCTGGAACGCGAATGCGTGAAGGGATCCGTCATGTCAGCCTCACTCCACCCGCTCGACACCCGTCCTCGAGATGACGACGGCCATGCCGTCAGCGTCCTCTGGCCCGAGCCGCAGCCTCTCGTGCGTGACGAACCCGAGTACTTCACCGACCTCACTCTGAACCAGCTCGTCGACTCGATCGTGGCCGGACGCGAGGAGTACGACCTCGTCCCCTTCTTCCTCACCCGACTGACCAGCGCGCGCCAGGTGGCCTATCGGCAACGCGT
The DNA here is from genome assembly GCA_039812305.1 of Actinomycetales bacterium. Lineage (GTDB taxonomy): Bacteria > Actinomycetota > Actinomycetes > Actinomycetales > CAWJMD01 > JBDIAG01. Next base: position 4,999 of record JBDIAG010000278.1, read on the forward strand.
GCTGCGCGACCTGAGCGACGAGCCGGCCGAGGCCGCGGTCCGTTCCTTCGCCGACCGGATGCGCTCCATCCGCGAGCACCTCGCCTGGATGACGACGCTGCACTACCCGTTCCAGCAGCAGTGCGCGCTGGTGGCCGCGGCCGGCGGATACGTCGACGCGGTGGGCCACCTGACCACCGAACTGGCCCGTCTGCCCCTCTACTCGGCCGGCCTGCGCGACCTGTCGGACCACCTGAGCCGGTACTGCGCCGCCCCGCACTTCGAACAGTTGCGCGCCGACGCCACGCAAACGCGGGCTCGGCTGGACGCCATCAGCTACCGCCTGCAGATCGAGGGAGACCGGGTGCAGGTCGGCCGGGACCGTCAGGAGGAGGACTACGCCGCCGACGTGACCGAGACGTTCGCACGCTTCCGCCAGTCGGACGTCGACAGCTACCGGGTCCGCCTCGTGACGTATCCGGAGATGAATCACGTCGAGGAGGCGATCGCGGACCGGCTGGCCCTGCTGTTCCCCGAGGCCTTCGCCGAACTGAACACGTTCTGCCGCAAGCACGACGGATTCATCGACGACACCGTGGCCCGATTCGATCGCGAGGTGCAGTTCTATCTGGCTTTCCTCGACTTCGCCCGGCGCCTTCGGGCGCGAGACTGGCCACTCTGCTACCCGCACATCGACGCGACCGCGGAGGTCGAACTGGTCGGTGCCTACGACGCGGCGCTGGCCGACCGCCTGGCCGGGCGAGACACGACGCTGGTCGGCAACGATCTGCATCTCGGCCTGGGGGAGCGCGTGGTCGTGGTGACCGGGCCGAACCAGGGCGGGAAGACGACCTACGCCCGCATGATCGGCCAGATCCATCATCTGGCGGCGCTCGGCCTCATGGTCCCGGGGCGACGAGCGGTCCTCGGCCTGCCCGATGTCATCCACACCCACTTCGAGCGCGGCGAGAACCTGCACGACCTCACCGGCAAGCTCGACGACGATCTGGTCCGGATCCACGCCATGCTGAGCGATCTCACCCCGCACAGCCTGGTGATCCTCAACGAGATCTTCACCTCCACCTCCGCCCAGGACGCGCTCTGGCTCAGCAACGAGATCCTCGCCCGGGTGGACGCGTCCGGCTGCCTGTGCGTCTGCGTCACCTTCCTCGACGAGCTGGCCGCCCGC
>JBDIAG010000279.1:0-6149 GCA_039812305.1 Actinomycetales bacterium
GTGACGCCGGAGCCCCGGGCGATGCGCGCCCGCCGGGATCCGTTGAGCACCTTGGGCTGGCGCCGTTCGAGCGGGGTCATCGAGTGGACGATGGCCTCGATCCGGTCGATCTCGCGCTCGTCCAGGTTGTCCAGCTGCTCGCGCATCTGGGCCATGCCGGGCAGCATGCCGAGCATCTTCTTCATCGAGCCCATCTTGCGCAGGCCCTGCATCTGGGTGAGGAAGTCCTCGAAGGTGAAGTCCTCCCCCTCCGCCAGCTTGCGGGCCATCTCCTCGGCCTCGCGGGCCTCGAAGGCCCGTTCGGCCTGCTCGATCAGGGTGAGGATGTCGCCCATGTCGAGGATCCGGGAGGCCATCCGGTCCGGGTGGAACGGCTCGAAGTCGTCCAGCTTCTCGCCCGTCGAGGCGAATATCACCGGCCGGCCGATCACGGTCGCCACCGAGAGGGCGGCACCACCGCGGGCGTCGCCGTCCAGTTTCGTCAGCACCACGCCGGTCAGCGACACCGCGTCGTTGAACGCCTGTGCCGTGGCGACCGCGTCCTGACCGATCATCGCGTCGACGACGAAGAGCACCTCGTGCGGCTGGACCGCGGCCTGGATGTCGGCCGCCTGCTGCATCATCTCGGCGTCGACGCCCAGCCGGCCGGCGGTGTCGACGACCACGACGTCGTACTGCTTGAACCGGGCCTCGAGCACTCCCCGCTGCGCCACCTCGACCGGGTTCCCCACCCCGTTGCCCGGTTGCGGGGCGAAGACGGTCACGCCCGCCTGCTCACCCACCACCTGCAGCTGGTTGACGGCGTTCGGACGCTGCAGGTCGGCGGCCACCAGCAGCGGCGTGTGCCCCTGCTCGCGCAACCACCGGCCGAGCTTGCCGGCCAGCGTCGTCTTGCCGGCCCCCTGCAAGCCGGCCAGCATGATGACGGTCGGCGGATTCTTGGCGAAGCCCAGCCGCCGCTGCTGCCCGCCGAGGATGTCGACCAGGGTCTCGTGCACGATCTTGACGACCTGCTGGCCGGGGTTGAGGGCCTGCGAGACCTCTTCGGAGAGGGCCCGCTCCCGCACCTTGGCGGTGAACTCGCGCACCACCGGCAGCGCGACGTCCGCGTCCAGCAGGGCGCGGCGGATCTCCCGGATGGTCGCGTCGACATCGGCTTCGGAGAGCTTGCCCTTGCCCCGCAGGTTGCGGAACGTGGCGGTGAGTCGATCGGAGAGAGTGGCGAACACGGAGGATCCTTCGTCAGCAGGGGTCGAACTTCTGGAGACTGGCGTGAGAATGCGGCCTCCCAGGAAGGATATCGGCAGGTTGCGCCGACGCAGGGCGCGATGGGAGCGTCCGGGATCAAACAGGGACAAACTGAAGGCCAACAGAAATCACACCGAGGCGTGCCGGGGGCCTCACCAGGCGCCGCCGAGATGCATAGATAGGCTATGTATATGACGGGTCAGACATCGACGAGCTCACCCACCGCGACGACGGTCGGCAGACCCGCGCACGAACGCGCCACTCAACGACTGCTCGCCCAGTACCGCAGCGCACCGGCCGACCAGCCGGTACGCCTGGCGAAGAAGACCTCGAACCTCTTCCGGTTGCGAAACCGGAGCACGACCGGCCTGAACGTCGACGACCTGACCGGGGTCGTGGAGATCGACTCGGCCGCGGGCCTGGCCCGCGTCCAGGGGATGGCCACCTACGAGCACGTGGTGGACGCCCTCCTCCCGCACGGATTCATGCCGATGGTGGTGCCCCAGCTGAAGACCATCACCCTGGGCGGGGCGGTCACCGGGCTGGGCATCGAGTCGTCCTCCTTCCGCAACGGCTTGCCGCACGAATCCGTGACGGAGCTCGAGATCCTCACCGGCAACGGCGATCTCGTGGTGGCGACGCCGCACAACGAGCACCGGGACCTGTTCCGCACCTTCCCCAACTCCTACGGCTCGCTCGGCTACGCGGTCAGCCTCACCATCGAGCTGGAACGGGTCTCGCCGTACGTGGCCCTGCGCCACGTCCGGTTCGCCGGCGTCGCCGACGCCACCGCCGCCATCGACACGATCATGTCGACGCGCAGCTGGGCGGACGAGCCGGTCGACTTCCTGGACGGGGTGGTCTTCGGCCCCACCGAGGTCTATCTCACCCTCGGCACCTGGTCGAACCATCCGGTCGGGAAGGTCAGCGACTACACCGGTCAGGAGATCTACTACCGCTCGTTGCAGCGACTGCGTCGCGACACCCTGACCGTCCGCGACTACCTCTGGCGCTGGGACACCGACTGGTTCTGGTGCTCGCGAGCCTTCGGTGTGCAGCAGCCGGCCATCCGCCGGCTCTGGCCGAAGAGGTACAAGCGCAGCGACGTCTACGCCAAGCTCGTCGCCCTCGATGCCCGCGCCGGCCTCACCAGCCGAATGGCGAGCGTGCGCCGTCAGCCGCAGCGGGAACGGGTCATCCAGGACATCGAGGTCAGCCTCGAACGCACGCCGGAGTTCGTCGAGTGGTTCCTGGCGAACGTTCCGATCGAACCGATCTGGTTGTGCCCGCTGCAGTTGCGCGAGCCCTCCCCGGCGGACACGTCCCGGCCGGCCGCGTCCCCGGAGGGCGCCGCCGACAGCTCCGCCGTTCCGTGGCCGCTGTACCCGATGTCACCGGGCGAGCGCTACCTGAACGTCGGGTTCTGGTCCACCGTGGCGATCGCGCCGGGCGACCGCGACGGGGATGTCAACCGCCGGATCGAGGCCAAGGTCGACGACCTCGGCGGACACAAGTCCCTCTACTCCGACGCCTACTACGACCGGGAGACCTTCGAAGCGCTCTACGGCGGCCCGGCCTACGCCCGGATCAAGCAGAAGTACGACCCTTCCTCCCGACTTCCCACGCTCTACGACAAGGCGGTGACCACCCGATGACCACCACTCTGACCGTTGCCGATGCTTTCAATCGCGTCTTCGGGCCGGACGTGCCGATCCGACTGGAGGCCTACGACGGCTCGGTCGGCGGCAACCCGCAGGGTCGTCCGCTGTGGATCTCCCAGCGTGGGCTGCGCTACGTGCTGACCGCACCCGGCGGGCTCGGCGCCGCCCGCGCCTACCTGCAGGGCGACCTGCTGGCCGAGGGCATCGACGAGGGCGACCCCTACGAGGTGCTGAAGCTGCTCGAGGACGGTCTGCACCCGAAGCGTCCCGACTGGCGGGACCTGCCCGAGCTGGCGAGCTTCGTGGCTCAGATCGGCGTCCGCCCGCCGGAGCCGCCCCGCGAGGAGCTGCCCGGGATGCTGCACCGGCTGCGCACCCTCGGGACTCGACACAACCAGCGCCGCGACCCGGAGGCGATCCGGCATCACTACGACGTCTCCAACGCCTTCTACGAACTGGTGCTCGGGCCGTCGATGACCTACACCTGCGCGCTCTACCCGCACGAGGGCGCCTCGCTCGAGGAGGCGCAGGACACCAAGCACGACCTGGTCGCGCGCAAGCTCGGCCTTCGTCCCGGAATGCGGCTGCTGGACGTCGGCTGCGGCTGGGGAGGCATGGTCCGGCACGCGGTCAAGCACTACGGGGTGACCGCCCTGGGCGTGACCCTCTCCCGGGAGCAGGCCGCCTGGGCGCAGGCGAAGATCGAGGAGGAGGGGCTGGCCGACCGGGCCGAGGTCCGGTTCCTGGACTACCGCGACGTCACCGAGGGCGGTTTCGACGCGGTCTCCTCGATCGGCCTGACCGAGCACATCGGTGTCCGGCAGTACCCCGCCTACTTCGCCTTCCTGCGCTCCCGCCTGCGCGAAGGCGGCCGGTTGCTCAACCACTGCATCACCCGACCCGACAACAAGCATCCCGGGGCACCCAGCCGCGGGTTCATCAACCGGTACGTCTTCCCGGACGGAGAGCTGACCGGTTCCGGCGACATCATCCGGGCGATGGAGAACGAGGGCTTCGAAGTCCGCCACCACGAGAACCTGCGCGAGCACTACGCCCTCACCCTGGGCGCCTGGTGCGCGAACCTCTCCGCCAACTGGGAGGCCGCCGTCGCCGAGGCCGGCCCGGGGATCGCCCGGGTGTGGGGCCTGTACCTGGCGGGGTCGCGGCTGTACTTCGAGCGCAACCGGATCCAGCTGCACCAGGTGCTGGCCACGAACACCGCCGAGGACGGGTCCGCCGGCTACCCGCTGCGTCACTCCTGGGCGGTCGAAGCACCGACCAGGCGCAGCACGGACTCCGTCGACCGGGCCTGAGAGGGGTTCCCCGGACGGGCCGGGCCTGACATGGACGAGGCGACGCTGCATCCGGCGACGGACCTGGACACTCCGGGTCTGGACACCGAGGCGGGCACGCAGGAACTGGCCGCCGACCTGTTCGTGCTGCTCGCCCGCCTCAACCGGGCGGGCACCCGGGCCTGTCGGCTGCCGGTGCCACCCGCCCAGGCGCGGCTGCTGGCCCAGATCGACGATCTCGGCCGACCCCGCCTGGGCGAACTCGCGGCCGCCGACGGGTGTTCGCAGCCGACGCTGTCCGCCCAGGCCCGGCGACTCGAGGCGTCCGGCTGGGTGACCCGCGAGCGGGACGACCAGGACGGCCGGGCCGTGCGCCTGACCCTGACCGACAGCGGCCGGGCGACACTGGCCGTCCTGCGGCATGCCCGGGCCGCCAACCTGGCCCCCTATCTGGCGGCCCTCACCCCGTCCGAGCGGACGGCCGTGGTGGCCGCCCTGCCGGCGTTGCATCAGCTGAGCGCCACGCTCGACGTCGGGCTGATGCTCGCCGGGGACGAAGGCTAATGGGCCGGCGGCTCCCAGGCACCCGCGGCCATCAGGGCGCCGACCACCGCTCCGGTGCGCGCCGCTGAGAGCCGGTCTCCGGCAGCCGTTCCCGGCTGCCTGCCGGACTCGGCGAGGTAGAGCACGTCGACCGCGCGGCCGGCGTGGGTGGCGACGTGGGCGGAGCGTACGTCCACCCCGAGGTCGTGCAGGGTGCGGCCGAGGGCGAAGAGCAGACCGGGCCGGTCCACCGCACGCACCTCCACCACGGTGGCCTCGCTGGACGCCTGCGGCAGCACGATCACCCGGGGGGCCAACCCGCCGGGATCGGTGATCCGTCCCGGCCGCCAGGAGGCCTCCCGCCGGGCGAGCCGGGCCAGGGGCGCCACGTCCCCGTCGCCGAGCCGGAGCAGGCCGGTCCGCAGCACCGTCGCCTCCGCGGTGTTGTGGCCCGCGTTCACCGACCAGGTGTCGACCGCGACCCCGTCCACCGTGCGGATCAGGGCCGAACGCACCGACAGGCCGTGGGCGGCCAGCAGACCGGCGACATCGGCGAAGAGACCCAACCGGTCCGGTGCGACGACGGTGACCGCCTGACCACCGTCCATCTCCGCGACCACGACGGAGACCTCGTCGTTCTCGTGGGCCTTGGTGACGAGCTCACGCTCCTGCGCGGTCAGCGGGCCGTGGCCACGGACGGGCTCGCCGGCCAGGCGGGAGCGACAGCGGGCGACCAGGTCGTCCACCAGCCGGCGACGCCAGGGCGTCCACGCGGCCGGACCGGCGGCCTTCGCGTCCGCCTCGGTCAGCGCCCGGAGCAGGCCGAGCACGTCCTCCCGGTGGTCGACGGCGTCGAGCAGCGTCTCGACCGTCTGGGGATCGTCCGGGTCGCGACGGGTGGCGAGTTCCACGAGCGTGAGGTGCTCGCGCACGAGCCGCTCGATCAACCCGGCCTCGTCCGCCTCCAGGCCAAGTCGCAGGGCGATCCGGTAGGCGATCGGCGCCCCGACCTGCGAGTGGTCGTGCGCGCCGGCGCGTTTGCCGATGTCGTGCAGCAGGCAGGCGAGCAACAGCAGGTCCGGCCGGGAGACGTCGGCGGCCAGACCGACCGCCTCGACACAGGTCTGCACCAGGTGCCGGTCGACTGTGTAACGGTGGATCGCGTTGCGCTGCGGCCGGTTCCGCACGCCCTGCCATTCGGGGAACCACTGCGTCACCAGCCCGGCCTGATCGAGGGTCTCCCAGACGCCGATCAGGTTCTGACCGGCGCCCAGCAGCCGCAGGAGGGCTTCCCGGCTCTGTTCGCTCCACGAGCCGACCGGGTGGGTGAGCCCCCGCCCGCTGGTCGCGTCGCGCGCACCGTCGGCCAGGTGCGCCGCGGTCACTGGCGACAGCGGCAGCGAGT
>JBDIAG010000280.1:0-6148 GCA_039812305.1 Actinomycetales bacterium
CTGTTCCGGTCTCTGCTGCATTCCTGCCGCGGGTCCGCCGGGCAGGGCGCGCCGCATCTGCGCGATCTGCTGCTGGGCGGCCATCTGCTGTGCCACGAGCGCCGTCTGGATTCCGTGGAACAGCCCCTCGAGCCAGCCGACCAGCTGGGCCTGGGCGATCCGCAGCTCCGCGTCCGAGGGGGTCTCGCCGTCGGAGAACGGCAGGCTGATCCGGTGCAGCTCCGCGACCAGCTCGGGGGACAGCCCCTCCTCCAGCTCGGTCAGCGAGCGTTCGTGCACCTCGGCCAGCCGGGCGCGTCCCTTGTCGTCGAGCGGCGCGCTGCGCACCTCTTCGAGCAGCTGCTTGATCATGTTGCCGATCCGCATCACCTTCGCCGGCTGACCGACCATCTCCAGCGGATTGGGCTCTTCCCCGCCGGCCACGCCGATGCTGCCGCTCCCGACAACTACTACCGGTTCAGGTGGATTATCCGGTGCTTTCGTGGTGGTTTCTTGTGGATCGGCCTCGTGGCCGCCGGGGTTCGTGTGATCCTCGCTCATAGGCCCATCTTGCCGGTTGCGTCCGCAGCCTGCCGGGCGGCCGGCCGCACGGGCTCGGCCGGACCCGCCGGATGGGTCAAGGGCGACGGCGAGGAAAGGACGCGGATGGGCTCTGCTGCGCAGGCCGGACGCGCCTGGCGGGCGCCGTCCCTGGCGCTCGTTCTCGTGGTCACGATCGTGGCCGTCCACGTCCTCACTCGCAACGTCCTCGTCGCCGAGATCGTGCAATCGGTGGCGCTGGTGATCAGCATGGTCTGCTGCCTCCGGCTGGCCCGTGCCGGGCGCACCCCCGACGGCATCTCCGGACGAGCGCTCGCGGCCATGGTGGCGACCTGGCTGGTGGCACACGTCCTCGAGGTCGTCACCCTGGCGCTCGGGGCCGACCCGTCCCCGCGACCGTCAACCGTGGCCTTCCTGGCCGGTGCGATCGTTCCGGTGATCGTGGCGGTCAGGCTGTGGCGGCGGGCGGGCCTGTACGGGCACTGGACCGTCCTCATCCGAACCGCGCTCGACATGGCCCTGGCGGCGGTGGGCGTCCAGGTCGTGGTCTGGCACGCCATCGTGGCCCTGGGTCTCGACGTGCCGCCCGGCCAGCTGATGATCGTGTGCTGCTTCGCCCTCTTGGGCGGGGCGATCTCCGGTGCGCTGGTCGTCCGTTTCGTCCAGCGTCGTGACACGGGCAGTCTGCTGCTGGCGATCTCCGCCGTGCTCGGCACGGCCGGTCTGTACCTGAAGGCACTCGAGCCGTTCGGTATCGATCTGCAGTGGCAGAGCGTGATGCTGATGACCGTCACGCTGGTCTTTCTCGTCTGGGCGGTGGGCCATCCCAGCAACAGCCGGGCCATCGTCCTGGAGATGGTGGAGCGGGACGTCATGGGCGCGCTGGTGTTCAACCTGATCTGCTGGATGGGCAGTTTCCTGGTCCTGCTGGGCAAGTCGATCGGGTGGCCGACCGCCGGGCTGGGAATCGCGTCCATCGTGCTGGTCTATCTGCGGGTCGCGCTGGTGAGGTCGTCGGAGGCCCGGCTGGTGCGCAAGCTGCGCGTGCTGGCCTTCACCGACGCTCTCACCGGCTTCGGCAACCGGCGTTCGCTGACCGTCGAGCTGGAATCCCGCGAGGGCTGGCTGATCACCATCGATCTGGACGGCTTCAAGGAGATCAACGACCGGTACGGTCACGACGCGGGCGACGACGTGCTGCGCGAGTTCGCCAACCGGATCGGCGGTCTCGGCCCACCGGAGACGCATGTCGCCCGGATCGGTGGTGACGAGTTCGCGGTCCTCTTCGCCGGCTCGGCCGAACAGGCCAGATCGCTGGCCAATCTGATCCTCGCCGAGGCGCGGGATCCCCGCTACGCCCGCCTGACCGCCAGCGTGGGTCTGAGCTGGCACGCGCGGGGCGCCGACCCGAAGAAGTCTCTGCGGGACTCCGACATCGCCATGCAGGAGGCGAAGCGGTTCGGCAAGGACCGGCTCGCCATCCTCACCGGCGGCATGGTCGAGGACCGGTTGCGCGATCTCGACCTGGCCGGCCGGCTCGCCGAGACCTTGACCAGCGTGGACGTCGTGTACCAGCCGATCGTCGCGATGGCGTCGGGCCGTCCGGTGATCGCGGTGGAGGCTCTGGCGCGCTGGAGTCATCCGCAGCTGGGCCCGGTCTCACCGGCCGAGTTCATCCCGATCGCGGAGCAGCAGGGGCTGGTGGCGCAGCTGGGCGCGGTGGTGCTGAAGCGGGTGATCGACCAGCTGCAGGTGTGGCTCGCCGCGGGGGCGCCGAGGCAGGTCAGCGTCAACGTGTCGTGGTTGCAACTGCGCGATCGCGAGACCGTGGAGTATCTGGCCGAGCAGGTGCGCGCCCATCCCGAGGTGGCGCGCTGGCTGGTGCTGGAGGTGACCGAGAGCGTCTTCTCCGAGGACGACTCCGCGGTCGCGGCCGTGGTCGGCCTGCGTGATCTCGGGTTGTGCATCGCCCTGGACGACTTCGGCACCGGAGCGTCGAACTTCCGCCGGCTGCGCTCGATGCCGGCGGACATCCTCAAGATCGACCGTTCGATGCTGGACGGTCTGGCCGAGGATCCCGAGGCGATCGCGATGATGTCCGCCGTGGTGGGCCTGGGCGAGGCCCTCGGGATGGCGGTCATCGCCGAGGGCATCGAGGACGCCGAGGCCGACGACCTCGTGGCCGGCCTGGGAGTGACCGCGGCGCAGGGTTACCACTTCGCGCGCCCGGCCGCCGCCGACAAGATCGCCGGACCGTTGCCGCTGGCGGACCCGTGGCTGGGCAGGCGCGAGTTCGACGCCGCCGGTGGCGGTGCTGCCGGTGCGGGATCGGACGGTGCGGGATCGGACGGTGCGAGATCGGACGGCGCGGAGCCGGCCGGCATGGTGTCGCCCGGACGGAGGCCCTCCGTCGCGGGGGCTGCCGGTCGCGCCGATGTGGGCGGTGCCGCGCTTCCCCGGCCACCGTTGGAACGGGTCTTCCCCCGGTAGCTCGGGCAGTGCCGGCCGGATTGCTGGATCGAGCGTCTTCCCCCCGGGGTAGTCCGGCAGTGTCCGTTACGTCTCGCGGCCTGCCATCGCGGCGTCGCCCGTCCGGAGCGGATTGCGCGGAGCCGATTGCGCCGGAGCCGCCACCGCAGCCGATTGCGCCGGAGCCACCACGGAGCCGATTGCGCCGGAGCCGGCCACCGGAGCGGATTACGCCGGAGCCGGCCACCGGCGCGGATGGCCCGGGCGGCGGCCGTCCGGGTGGCGGGTCCCGATGGCGACGGTCCCCGGCGGACGTCATCCGGACGCGATCGCGACTCCGGCCCGGTAGCCGGCGGGCGCGGGCACCTCCGTGACCGAGACCTGCAGCGGACCGCTCACCAGCGGGAGGCGGATCGGCGGGGTGCGGACGTCCACCGTGTGCGGTGCGATCGCCAGCCCCTGCCCGCTCGCCTTGAGGGCGGCCTCCTTCAGCGTCCACCAGCGGGCGGCCAGTCCGATCCTGGACGCCGCATCGAGCCCGCGCAGTTCGGCCAGTTCAGCCGGGGAGAACACCAGCTCGGAGTCGACCACCGGGCCCAGCTCGGCGATCTCCTCGACGTCCACCCCGCAGGGACGGCCGGCGAGGCCGACGAGGACGACATCGCCGGCGTGCGAGATCGAGCAGTACGGAGGGCGGGACGTGCCGTCGACCGCGATCCGGGGCCGGCCGGAGGACTCCACCCGCACCTGGATCCGGGTGGACGAGACGCCCAGCCGGGCAGCGGCCGCCTGTTTGAGGACGACCCGGCCGGTCGCGTGCCGGGCCCGGTCCGCCACCCGCAGAAAGCGCGCGCAGCGGGTCCGCTCCTCCGCACTCAGCAGCGGGTGGTGGACGTGCCCCGGATCGGGAGCGGCCCAGACCAGCTGGACGTCGAGCGCCCCCGAGGGCCGGGACGGATCGGGATCGCCGTCCCGGTCAGGTGGCATCGCCGACGGTCAACAGCACCTTGCCGACGTGTTCCGAGGACTCGACCCGCCGGTGCGCGTCGGCGGCCTGCGCCAGGGGGAGTCGGGCGTCGATCACGGGCTTCACCACGCCGTCGGCGATGAGCGGCCACACGAACCGCCGCACCTGCGAGACGATGGCGGCCTTTTCCGCCAGCGGCCGGGCGCGCAGCGTGGTCGCCATCACCGCAGCCCGCTTGCGCAGCAGGGTGCCCAGGTCGAGTTCGGCCCGGCTGCCACCTTGGAGCCCGATCACCACGATCCGGCCGCCGGTGTTCAGCACCCTGACGTTGGACGCCAGATACTTCGCTCCGATGATGTCGAGCACGACGTCGGCGCCGGCGTCCTCGGTGGCCGCGAGCACCTCCGCGACGAAATCCTGCTCGCGGTAGTTGATCGTCACGTCCGCGCCGAGGTCGGCGCAGCGTCGCAGCTTCTCGGCGCTGCCCGCGGTGACCGCGACCGTCGCGCCGAGCGCCTTGGCGAGCTGGATCGCCAGCGTGCCGATGCCGCTCGTCCCGCCGTGCACCAGCAGCGTCTCGCCGGGCTGGAGCCCCGCGGCCATGAAGACGTTGGACCAGACCGTGCAGGCCACCTCGGGCAACCCGGCCGCATCGATCAGACTGACCCCGGCCGGCACGGGCAGGACCTGCTCGACGGGCACGGCCACCTTCTCGGCATAGCCGCCGCCGGAGAGCAGGGCGCAGACCGGATCGTCCACCTGCCAGCCCTCGACACCCTCGCCGAGGGCGCATACCCGACCGGAACACTCCAGGCCGGGCCATTCGGGCGCGCCCGGCGGGGGTGGATAGAACCCCTGCCGCTGGACGATGTCGGCTCGGTTCACCGCGCTCGCCGCGACATCGATGAGGACTTCGCCGGGGCCGGGTTGCGGGTCGGGGACCTCGCTCAGGGTGAGGACCTCGGGGCCGCCGGGCTCGCTGATCGTGACCGCTCTCACGTTGTCACCCTAGGACCGCCGGGACGGTGGTGCGCTACCGGGGTCGGGTGTGTGGTGCAGACGTATAGGTACTGCACAGTGCGTCGGATGTGCCGCGCTCTGCATCACTCAAGCGGACGGCGGCCAGCCCAGGAGCAGATCGAATCGGTGTGGCCGCCGGTCCGGCGCGGGGTTCCCGTCCGGTGCCACCCAGACCCGCAGATCGACGAGGTCCGCGATCTCGGGGCCGCAGCTGCCGGCGCCCTCGACCACGACCACCGGAGCGACCGGGCCGCACGGGCCCAACCGGATCGTTCTCGACGCGACCCCCGCTCCGCGCCGATCGTCATCGGGACCGGTCGGCCGGTAGCGCACCCGCTCGTAGCGCAGAAGGGGCTCGAGGGCGTCGCGGCGCAGACGGTGCCAGTCGACGGCACCGCCGAAGTCCGCCGTCGCCAGGGTGGTGATGCTGACTCGGGTTCGCACCGCGGAGACCAGGCTCGCCCGGCCGAAGCCCACCGGATCGGCGTCGGCGGAGTTGCCGTCCGCCGGTCCGTCCACCGCGACCACCAGGGGACGACCGCCGGGCCAGCCGGCTCGACGCCGTTCGATCTCGGCCGCCAGCCGCCGGACCGCGGGGGCGGTGCGGGAGCGCCACCCGCTGAGATCGGCACGGGTGTCCACGTCGAACAGGGCCTCGGCTGGCAACGCGACGTACTCCGGGCGCAGCGGGCTCAGCAGATGACGCACCGAACCGCCGCGCGCCGAACCGCCCCGCTCCGAACCGCCCCGCGCCGACCCGTTCGGTGCCGGCCCACGCCTGGCCGTGTCGCCGAACGCCGGCCCATGATCGGCCGCGTCGCCGAACGCCGGCCCCAGCCCGGCCGTGTCGTCAGGCGCCGACCCATGATCGGGGCCCCCCGGAGATTCCGTCAGGGCGAGGAGCCTGTTCCACCCGCGGGCGGAGAGGGCGGCGGGCAGTGGCAGCTGCGCGCCGCTGGCGTCCGCGGCACAGACGGCCAGGCGCTCAGCATCCCCGGGCAAGCTCGCGAGCCTATCGTCGTCCGGCTCGCCGAGGGCGGCCAGGAGCGGCGGGATGGCCGTGAAACCCGCGGGCGAGTCACCCGGCAGGAGCACGACCGGCGAGGTGGGGTCCCCCGAACGCAGCACGCGCAGCGCCGTCCGGATCGCCGC
>JBDIAG010000281.1:0-6140 GCA_039812305.1 Actinomycetales bacterium
TGGAGCCGCTCGCGTCCGGTGTCGTGTACTGCACGAGAACGGCGTTCACGTAGCGCACCAGCTCGACGTTCTTCCGGTTGAAGGCCAGCCCGTAGGGCTCCTCGGCGATCGCCGGGGCCGAGGTGACGACCGCGAAGGCATCCTGGGCGGCCAGGCCGGCGAGGATGGTGTCGTCGCCGGTGATGGCGTCCACCTCGTTCTCCTGGAAGAGCATCAGGCAGGCGGTGTGGTTGACGGCGGCCACCGGGGTGACGTCCGGATACTCGCTGAGGCGGGCCAGGCTGGAGGTGTTGGCGGGCGCGCACACCTTCTTGCCTTTCATGTCGGACAGACCGAGATCGCTGGCCGAGCCGGGAGTGCCGTGCACGAGAAGACGTTGGTAGGCGGTCAGGTATTGGGCCGAGAAGGCGATGTTCTCCCACCGGTCGCAGGTCATCGACACCGCGCGGGCGACCATGTCCACCGAGCCGGATTCGAGCACGCTCTCGCGTTGCTGGGCGGTGATCGTGACGAATCTGATGCGGTTCGGATCGCCGAACATCGCGGTCGCGACCGCGCGGGCGACATCGATGTCGAAGCCCTCGAAGGTCTGGTTGGCGGGCACCACCGAGCCCAGCAGCCGGGTGTCCGAGGAGACGCCCACCACCAGGTAGCCGCGCTCCCGGATGGCGCGCATGGCCGGGTCACCGATCTGGTTCGCGGGCGCCAGCCGACCGGCCGTGGGGAGCGGGTCGTAGGTGACCCGGGGATCGCAGTCCGTGGTGACGACCGGGTCGGGCACCTGCGCGGTGCCCGGGGAGACGGTCTGGGCGTAGCCGTCGGTCGAGGGCGTGCTCATCGGGGTGGCGACCGTGCCCGGTGCGCAGGCGACGAGCCCGATCACCGCGAGGCAAGCCAGCACTGCCCGGCAGCAGCTTGTCCGGGCCGTGCGCTCGCGGGGCGCCCGGCCGTGTTCTCCTCGATCGCGATACAGCATCGGTATCACTGCCTCGTCGGCCGTGCCGAGCGTCCACGCTGCCGGGCCCTCGAACACCCTCCGGCGACAGCTGCCGGCGACGCGGCCGCGGCGTGGGACCGGGCCGGGCGGAAGACGGTGCGGCTCATCGGTACTCCCGTAACCGCTGGCTGATGCCGCGCAGGACGCAGAGGCCGGAGACCAGACCGAGTGTGGGCAGGGCCAGGGTCATGAACTTCAACACCGGGCGGGGAGCCAGCGCCTGCGCGGAGGTGGCCCGCTCCTGCCCCAGGCGCTCGGTGATCTGGTGGTCCAGCCTGAGGAACGTGTCGGCGGTCAGTCCGACGGCCAGGTCGCGGGCCGCGCTCCACTCGCCCTTGCGGTCCAGCGCGACGATCTGTCGGTGCTGGATCTCGTACTGCCGCAGCAGGCTGGTGTCCTCGTTCGCCGAGGTCAGGGCGGCGTTGGCGGCGTGATAGGCACTCGCCCACGGGCTCGCGTAGGTGGTGTCGGCGTCCCGGGCGATGAGGCTGAGCCCCTCCAGGCTGCGGGCGTCGTAGGCGGCCAGCCGGGCGTCCGAGAGCCGGATGGTGTCCGCCAGCGGGCCGGTGCGGTAGGCGTCCAGCTGGCGGTCGATCGAGAGCTGGACGGGCACGGCCACGGCCGCGCCGGCGAAGACCAGCAGGGCCGCCACCCCCAGGCCGGTGTTGATCCACCGGTTGAACCGGCGGATCATCCAGGCCGCACAGCTCAGCAGCAGCACGATCGTCGCGGCGGAGGCCCCGAGCAGCACCCCGGCCTGGACGCCCGGCCACTCCAGCTCGCGCTGGGTGCGGGTCTCGTTGGCGTTGCGGACGTCCAGCAGCAGCGGCAGGCTCTGCCGGAGCTGCGCGCTGGCCACGCGCTGGTACTCGGCGCCGACGATCAGCCCGCTGCGGTTCTCGGCGCGGGCGTAGTCGATCCGGGCCGTGTAGCGGGTGATCGCGCTGTTCAGGGCGGTCAGCGGACGGGCGTCGGCCGGCTGGGCGGCGAGCGCTTCGGCGATGGTGCGGGAGGCGCTCTCGATCTGCTCGTCGTAGGTCGTGCGATCCGCGGGACGCTCCGCGCCGGCGACCAGGAACGAGTTGGCGGCGGTGGCGTCGGCCAGCATCAGGCTGGCGTAGATGTTCTGGGAGCGGAACACCTGGGCCGTGTCGTCGCGGGCCCGGTCCAGGGCGGTGCTGGTGTTGTACGAGGTCAACCCCCCGATGATGCCGAACGCCAGACACGTCGCGGTCAGCACCATCCCCCACAGACGCAGGCGCCCCGGCGTGCCGCTGAACAGCTCGATCAGCGCGACGCGCAACGAGGCGCCGCTCGCGGTCACCTCGCCCGGCTTGCCGACCGGCGTCTCCGGCCACTCCGCGGCGGTGTCGATCCGCAGGCCCGTGGTGCGGTCCGCAGCCTCCGGTGCCCCGTCCGTGAGACGGTGCCGATCGAGCGCGCCGCGGGACGTCATGTCTGTTCCGAGGTGACGTTCCGGGTGTCGACCCAGAGGTGGAAGCCGCGACCCCGGACGGTGTCCAGCACGCCGGGGCCGAGTGTCTTACGGACCCGGTAGGCGAGCCCGTTGAGGTCTCCGTCGAGCCCGCCGAGGGCGGCTGCCTTGGCTCCCCAGATCTCCTCGATCAACTCCTCCCGGACGGCCTCGACCTTGGTCGTGCGACCCGGCCCCGCCTTGCGCCACATGTAGAGGAGGAGTTTGAGTTCCATCGCGCGCAGGCCGGTGAGCTCGGTGAGCTCGGCGCCGACCGACAGCATCGGCGTGCCGAGGTCGGGGTCGTAGCGGAACATCGGCTGGTGGCGCGGCCGGGTCTCGCTGCGGTTCGGCGTGACGACGCGCGCGGACGGGCCCGTGTAGCGCAGGACCCAGTGCTTCTGCGATCCGGAGGCCTCGTCGCCGACCGGCAGCAGCACCTCGTCCCCGTCGTTGAGGGCCGAGGGGAACCCCGGCTTGAGCGGCGTGATCTTGCCGGCCCGCTGGAACTGGGTGCCGTTGGTGCTGTTGTTGTCGGTGACGTACCAGCCACCGGCATGGAAGTCGAGCATGAAGTGCAGGCTGGAGACCCAGGCGGCTGACTTGCCGGTCAGGGCGATATCGAGATGGTGGGCACTACCCACCCGGCCAACGTAGTAGACACCGTGGTCCGCATCCAGGACGTAGACCTCGGTGTCGCCTTCAGGCGAACGGACTTCCAGGTGTGCTCTGCCGGTCATCTGTCCTCCCGCTCAGGTTGGTCGGTTCTCCTTTGGTGCCGTGAAGCTGTGAGCGGGAGCCTAAGGTTCGATGTTGGCAGCCTACATGAATCCAACATCAAACTGTGGCCGGATGTCGGCCTCGACTGGTTTGGCTGAGAGTATGCCAGCCGGTCGGCGCCGCGCGGCGGGATCGGTTCGTGTGCCGGCCGGCCGCGGGCGTTGCGTGGCCGGAGGACCTGAAGACGGCGGACCGGTTGTGTGTGGAACGGCCCGCGTTGTACGGCTGACCGGTTGTGTGCCGACCGGCCGGCTCTGCGCGGCGTGACCCGTTGTCTGCCGACCGGCCGGCGATCGCGGGCCGGTCCGCGCACAGCCGGTCAGCGCGCGCACAGCCGGCCGCCCGGCACCGACCTTTCCGGACGACGACCGGCGTCCGCGGTCAGACGAAGAGCATGCCGCCGTCCACCAGGATCGACTGGCCGGTGACGTAGTCGGAGTCGGGGCCGGCCAGGAACGAGACGAGCTTGGCCACGTCCTCGCCGGTGGAGACGCGCCCGAGGGCGATGCCCGCGGCCATCGCCTTCATCGACTCACCCTTGCCCACCTGGTTGATCGCGCCCAGATCGTTGTCGATCTCCTCCCACATGGTGGTGTCGACGATGCCGGGGCAGTAGGCGTTGACGGTGATGCCGTGCGGTGCCCACTCCTGGGCGGCCGCCTGGGTGAGGGCCCGGACGGCGAACTTCGACGAGCAGTACACGCCGAGCAGCGGGAAGCCCTTGTGCGCGGCGATCGAGGCGGCGCCGACGATCTTGCCGCCGGTGCCCTGGGCGATCATCTGCCGGGCGGACTCGGTGTAGCAGAGGAAGACGCCGCGACCGTTGACGGCGTGAACCTTGTCGTACTCCTCCGGCGTGACGTCGAGCAAAGCCTTGGTCTGGGCGATCCCGGCGTTGGCGACCATGACATCGAGCGAGCCCAGCTGGGCGGCGGTGTCGGCGACGAGGGCGCGAACCTCGGTCGGGTCGCTGACGTTGCCGGTCAGTGCGATGTGGTCAGCCGTTGCCGCGGAAGCGAGTTCGGTCCGCGTCTGCTCCAGTTCGTCCTTCATCGACGGCAGATCCGAGATCGCCAGGCGGTGGCCGTCCGCGGCCAGCCGCAGTGCGATCGCCTTGCCGATGCCCCGCGCCGCTCCGGTGACGTGCACGTTGCTCATGTGTCTGGCTCCTTTGCCGCTGCCCTGCCGCTGTGGTGGCACCCGAGGGCAGGATCGTGAGCGGGTGCCGGTCGGCACCGTAGATGCGCACGCCCGGGCGCGGCCAGGGTTGCACATGGTTGCGAAGCCCGGGCTCCGGATCGCGACGGCCCGGCGCGGCGAGCGGTGCTCGCGAAGGGCCGTCTGCCCCGGCCGCGGTCCTCGTCCCGGCCCCGGACGATCAGTCGTGGGCGCCGGGGACGTTCTGATCCCAGTCGATGACGGAACCGGTGACCACACCGCTGCGATCGGAGGCGAGGAAGACGACGAAGTCGGCGATCTCGTCCACCTGGCCGAGCTTGCCCATCGGCAGCCGGGCCGCGGCCACCTCCCGCCAGGAGTCGTCGGCGTCGTGGAAGGTGCGCTGGACGATGTCCTCGCCGTCGGTCTCGGTCCAGCCGATGTTGACGCCGTTGATCCGGATCCGGTCGAAGCGGTGGGCGTGGGCGGCGTTCTTGGTCAGGCCGATGAGCCCGGCCTTGGCGGCCACGTACGGAGCCAGGTACGGCTGGCCACCCAGCGCCGCCATGCTGATGATGTTGACGATCGTGCCCGGCGCGCCCCGGCCGACCATGTCGCGCACGGCGGCCTGCATGGTGAAGAACGGGGCCCGCAGATTCACCGCGACGTGCTCGTCGAAGAGCTCGGGCGTGGTGTCCAGCAGAGTGCCGCGACTGGTGCAGCCGGCGCAGTTGACCAGGGAGTCGATGCGGCCGAACCGTTCGACGGTGGAGGTGACGGCGCGGGTCGCCTCGCCGGGGTCGGCCAGGTCGGCCCGGACGAAGACGGCGTCGCCCCCCTCACCTCTCAGCTGCGCGGCCACCGTCTCGCCGGCCTCCGCGCGCCGACCGGTCACGGCGACCGAGGCGCCTTCGCGCACCGCCGCCCGGGCGATCCCGGCACCGAGCCCCTGGGTCGCGCCGGTGATGAGAACGACCTTGTCCGCCAACAGTTTCACGTTTTCCGCCTTCATCGTCGATGAGCCTCTGCCGGGTGCCCGGAATATCTCAGGCTAGAGACATCGACGCTTCCGCGGCAGGCCCGTGGTCCATCATTTTCCCCTCATTGACGCTCCTCTTGGCTGAGGTCTTTCTGAGGTTAAGAACGGCTGGTGGCGCACGCCGGGGCTGCCTAGTCTCGATGGTGTCGCGAACGGAGCGTCGCTGGATCCCGGCTCCGTGGCGACCCCCTCGACTCACCTCCGCTTCCATCTCGGAAGGACTCTCTCGTGACTCAACACGTTCGTCTCGGCGTGGTCGGCTTCGGCTGGATGGGGCAGACCCACGCTCGTGCCCTGATGCGGGTCCCGCTGCACTACCCGGACCTGCCGGTGGTGCCGCAGCTCGCGGTCGTCGCCGACAACGCCCCCGATTCCCGCCTCGAATTCGCCACCCGCGCCTACGGTTTCGATCGTGGAGTGACCGACTGGCGGGAACTGGTCAACCGCGACGACGTCGATGTCGTCAGTGTGACCGGACCGAACTTCATCCACGCCGAGGTGGCGGTGGCCGCAGCCAAGGCGGGCAAGCACCTGTGGGTGGAGAAGCCCGCCGGCCGCGGTCCCGAGGAGACCCGGGCGATCGTGCAGGCCGCCGAAGAAGCCGGTGTGCAGTCGGCCGTCGGTTTCAACTATCGTAACCCCCCGGCGGTCGAGCAGGCGCGGGCGCTCATCGCCGCCGGCCGGATCGGCGA
>JBDIAG010000282.1:0-6123 GCA_039812305.1 Actinomycetales bacterium
GATCTTTACTCCCTGCCAGAAGGGACGCATACGTCCCCCTTGGCGGTGACCAAGAGCCCGGTGGTGCGGTCCTACAGTGCCGGCGGCCGACCCTCGTACGGGGTGGAGAGCACGACCGTGGTGCGGCTGGAGACGTTCGCGGCGGCCCGCACCTGCGCGATGAGATCCTCCAGGTCGGACGGCTCACCCACCCGCACCTTGAGGATGTAGGACTCCGAGCCGGCTACCGAATGGCAGGCCTCGATCTCCTTGATCGGCTCCAGCCGCTCGGGAACGTCGTCCGGGGCGGCCGGGTCGAACGGCGTCACCGAGATGAACGCCGTCAGCGGCAGGCCGATCGCGGTGGAATCGATCACCGCGGTGTAGCCGCGGATCACCCCGCGCTCCTCCAGCCGCCGTACCCGCTGATGCGCGGCGGACGTCGACAGTCCGGTTGCGCGGGCGAGGTCGGTGTAGCTCATCCGCCCGTCCCTGGCCAGCAACTGCAGGATCTGCCGGTCGGTGTCCTCCATAGCGGGGAGTCTATGCACAGCAATCGACCTCGATTGTGTAAGGCTGACCGGGTGCCCGGAACCCTGATGCTGCTCGACTCCGCCTCGCTGTACTTCCGCGCCTTCTTCGGCGTCCCGCGGGAGATCACCGCCGAGGACGGAACTCCGGTGAACGCCGTCCGCGGGTTCCTGGACATGATCGCCGTCCTGGTCGAAGCGCACCGTCCGACCCGCCTGGTCGCCTGCTGGGACGACGACTGGCGGCCGGCCTGGCGGGTCGAGCTGCTCCCCTCCTACAAGACCCACCGGGTCGTGGCCGGCGCCGACCCGGCGCCCGGCGGGGGCGCGCCGGCACCGGAGCAGGTCGAGGACGACCTGGCGGTGCAGGTGCCGGTGATCGAGGAGTTCCTCGCCGCGTTCGGCATCGCGAAGGTGGGGGCTCCCGGCTGCGAGGCGGACGACGTGATCGGCACGCTGGCCACCAGGGCCGAGCCGGGCACGGCGGTGGACATCGTCTCCGGCGACCGCGACCTGTTCCAGCTCGTGGACGACGCGCGGCAGATCCGGGTGCTGTCGGTGGCGGGCCGCTCGGGCCTGCGCAACCGGGTCTACGTCGACCAGGCCGCCCTCCAGGCCAAGTACGGGATCGACAGCGGGGACGGCTACGCCACCCTGGCGGTGCTGCGCGGCGATACCAGCGACGGCATCCCCGGCGTTGCGGGCATCGGCGAGAAGACCGCGTCCGCGCTGGTGTCGGCCTTCGGCAGCCTGCCCGAGATTCTTGCCGCAGCCGGCGATCCGGCCAGCCCGATGTCCCCCGCGGTGCGACGAAAGCTGCTGGCCGCCACGGACTATCTCGCGGTCGCCCCCACGGTTGTCCGGGTGCTGCGCGACGCCGATCTGCCCGACGTGGACGATCGGGTACCGCCCGCCCCCGCCGACCCGGCCGCCGTGGACGAACTGGCCCGGCGCTGGAACGTCGCCTCCAGTGTCGACCGCGTGACGGCCGCCCTGGCCGGCCTGGGCTGAGCCACCGAGCATCCTGTTCCCGCCGGCGAGCCGCACGCCAGAAGCCGCCTGTTCGCGCGTTGACCAGGTATGTGTCGAGCAGCCGGCGATCGCCGGCTACTCGGCCGACAACCGGTCAGCGCGGGAACACCTGGTCAATCGAACAGCCGCGCACACCGAGCCCGATCGTGGATCCCCACCGTGGACGCCGAGCCGCTCACGTCTCCCGGCGAGAATCACTGGTCAGCGGACGGCACCGCGCGGTCGCAGGGCCGTGGTCGGCATCGCCGGGGCGGTGATCCGCGGCGCCACTCCACCGACCACCTTGCCGAAGCGCGGAGCGTGGGCGTTCCACAGGGCGCGGGCCGAGACGATCTCGTCGTGGCTGCGGGCGACGAAGTTCCACCACATGACGACCTCCTCGGCGAACGGTTCGCCACCGAGCAGGAGGAACCGTCCGCCACGGGCCGAGACCAGATCGACGCCGTCGCGGCCCTTGCCGAGGTAGTAGAGGTACTCGGTGCTCAGCGGGTGGTCGTCGAGCAGCACGTCACCGTCGATCGGCAGGACGGCGTACTCGTAGCGGGTGTGCAGCGGCAGCCAGGAGTTCGCCTCGTGGCCGGCGCCCGCGGTGACGGTCACCGCGGCCCCGACGAGCTTGCTGTACGTGGTGCCCGGCGACGTCACCCCGCCGAGGTTGCCCAGCAGCACGGCCGCCTGGATGCCGGGGAGCTTGAGCGCGGGCAGCTTCTCGTAGTGCTCGAAGCTCGGCGCGACGTTGCGGTCGTGGTCGGGCAGCGCCACCCACAGCTGCACCCCGTGCAACAGCGCCGGCGCCTCCGGCGGCGTCTCCTCGCTGTGCGCGATGCCCACCCCGCTGGTCATCACGTTGAGCTGCCCCGGGGAGATGAGCTGGTCGTTGCCGAGGCTGTCCCGGTGTTTCACGGTCCCCTCGAACAGCCAGGTGACGGTCTGCAGCCCGGTGTGCGGGTGCGGGCCGACCATCATCCCTTCGGTGGCCGACAGGTCCGTCGGCCCGAACCGGTCCACGAAGCACCACGCGCCGACCATCCGGCGCTGCTTGCCGGGCAGGAACCGTTCGACCGGCAGCCCCTGCCGCGGGTTCTCCGCCGACGGGGTGATCCTGGTCGTCAGCTGCACCGGCACGCCGGGGATCTTCTCGAGACACTGCTTCTTGAGATCGTCGTGCCCGGCACCGCACACGACCAGCCCGGGACGTTGCTGCAGGTCACTCATCGGCCTGCCCTCCACGCGCGCATGGCCTCAGCGTAGGCACATCCGACGACCCATGCGACGCACGTCGCGGCGGCACCCGTCAGGCGGGATCGAGCGCGACCGCCAGCGGGTGGCGCGGCTCGTACAGCCCCACGGTTCCACCGCCGGGCAGCCGGATCGAGGTGACGATGCCCCAGCGCTGCTCGGAAGGCGCCCCGACGAAGGCCACTCCCTTGCCCGTCAGCTCGGCCATCGTCGCCGCCAGGTCGTCGCACATGAGATACAGCTCGGTGGTCTGGTCCTCCGCCGGATGCACGGCCACCTCGGTGGGCGGCATCCTGAAGATCAGCCAGCCACCGCCCGCATCCACGTGCGGGTAGCCGAGCACGTCCCGCAAGAAGGCCCGGTCGGCCTCGGCATCGCGACTGTAGAGAATGACGTGCGCGCCGTTGATCATGCGCTCAAGCTAGTGCTCCTCGACGTGGAAGACCTCGACCCGCACCTACGAGACCAGGCCGAAGGGCAGGTCGTTGTCGGCGGCGATCGCCAGCAGCCGGTTGTACTTGGCGACCCGCTCGCCACGGGCCGGCGCTCCGGACTTCAGCTGCCCGCAACCGGTTCCGACGGTGAGGTCGGCGATGAAGCTGTCCTCGGTCTCACCAGAGCGGTGCGAGACCATCGCGGTGTAGCCGTTGTCGTGGCACTGCGCCATCGCCTCGAGGGTCTCGCTGACCGTGCCGATCTGGTTGAGCTTGATCAGCGCGGAGTTGCCGATCTTGGCGGCGATCGCCTCGGCGATGATGGCCGGGTTGGTGACGAAGATGTCGTCGCCGACGAGCTGGACGCGCCCGCCGAGCCGGGCGGTGAGGTCCGTCCAGCCGTCCCAGTCCTGTTCGGCGAGACCGTCTTCCAGGCTCCAGATGGGGAATCGGGCGACGAGGTCGGCGTAGTAGTCGATCATCGCCGCCGACGACAGGGACTGGCCGGCGACATGGTAGCTGCCGTCGGAGTAGAACTCGCTGGCGGCGGGGTCCATGGCGATCGCCACCCCGTCCCGTCCGGCCTCGTAGCCGGCGTCGCCGATCGCCGCGACCAGCGCGGTCAAAGCGTCCTCGGGACGGGCGATGTCCGGCGCGAAGCCGCCTTCGTCACCGAGCCCGGTCGCGTGTCCCTCGCGGGCCAGCCGGGCCTTGAGGGCCGCGTAGATCTCGGCACCCGCTCGCACCGCCTCGGCCATTCCGGGCGCGCCGACCGGAGCGATCATGAACTCCTGGAAGTCGAGGTCGTTGGGCGCGTGGGCGCCGCCGTTGATGACGTTGAAGTGCGGGACCGGCAACCTGGGCGGTGCCCCCGCCACCGACAGGGTCTGCCAGAGCGGGGTCTCGCCGGCGAAGGCGCGGGCCGCCGCCATCGAGACGCCGACGATGGCGTTGGCGCCGAGGCGGGACTTCTCCGGGGTGCCGTCCAGTTCGATGAGCGTCTGGTCGAGCTCGGACTGGCCGGCGAACGAGCGTCCGCGCAGGGCGTCCGCGATCTCACCGCAGACGTTGCCGACGGCGGTCTGGACGCCCTGGCCGCCGTACCGTTGCGGGTCGCCGTCGCGGAGCTCGACGGCCTCCCGCGTCCCGGTCGACGCCCCGGACGGCACTCCCGACTGGTATCGCGCTCCGTCCGCCGTGGTGAGCTCGATGGCGAGCGTGGGCCGCGCACGTGAGTCGAGGATCTCCACCGCGCGGAGCTGCGTCACGTCGATTGACATGGCTCTTCCCTTCTGTTGGTGTGGTTGTGGCCGTTGGAGGGTCCGAAGACGCGCCGATAGAGGTCGGGTCCGTAGCTGGTCGGCTCCGGTTCACCGGGGACGACCCGGAACGTCCGCTCACCCTCGGCCAGTCGTTCGGGACGGAGGAAGACCGCCTGCGGGTCGAACTGGCCGGCCAGTGCGGCGGCCAGGTCGTAGAGGTGGGTGACGAACACGACGCGGATGCCGGCCTGTCGCAATCCGGTGACGACCTGCCGGGCGATCTCCGAGCCCTCCCGCTCATTGGTCGCCGCGAACGATTCGTTCATCAGCACCATCGCACCCGGCCGGAGCCGGTCGACCAGACTGCTCATCCGGGCCAGCTCCTCGTCCAGCTTGCCGCTCGCCAGATCGGCGTCCTCCTCCCGCCGGAAGTGGGTGAGCAGCCCGGTGGTCACACTCGCCCGGTACTCCAGGGCGGGCACGAACGAACCGCATTGCAACAGCAGCTGCGCCACGCCGAGGGCGCGCAGCACCGTGGACTTCCCGCCCTGGTTGGCACCGGTGATCATGACCAGGGACGCGGCGTCCGCATCGACGTCGTTGGGGACGAGGTCGCGCCCGACCCGCAGCCCCAGATTGAGGTCGTACAGACCACGGACGCGCAGGGCGTACTGCGTCACCGGACGGGCCTGCGGACACGTGAGCCCGAGACCGCGATCCGCCAGCGCGCGCTGGAGATTCAGACAGCCACAATAGAAGGCCATTTCAAAGCGCAGCTGGGCGAAGAAATTCCGGATGTGATCGACCGACTGGGCGAGCGCGTCGGCGACCAGGTTGACGCCGTGGTTCTCCAGTTCGCGCAGGGCCCGGCCACCCGCCTCGTCCCGGTCGGGCAATCGGTACAGGTAGCTGTCGGGCTCGGCCAGATGGAGGCGCTGCCGCCAGGTGGGGGTGATCTCCACCGGCTTGCGCAACACCCAGTCGGTGCCCTGCCCGCCGGGCCCGATGCGTCCGGTCATCACCACACCGGTCGGGAAACGCAGCCGCTGCAGGTGCTCCTCGATCACCGGGAAGTACTCGTCCGGAAGAGCGCTGGCGACGGTGTCGAAGAAGACGGTCAGCCCGGTGGAGTCACACCTGCCGGTGTAGTCGTCGCAGACGGAACGCAGCCGGTGCAGGTCGCCGAGCAGTTCGGCGAGGATCTGGACGCTGCGCCGCAGCACACTGGACGGATCCCGGCTGAACAGCCACAGCCGCGTTCGGCGTGGGCTGTCGACGGCGTGCCCGGCAATCTCGTACAGCGTCGTGGCGAGGTCCGGATGGGCCAGCAGGTCGCCGAGGACGTCCTGCCGGTGACGGATCGCGTCCAGATCGTGGAGAGGGTCGAGCAGGGTGGACGCGACGTGCTCGCGGAGTTCCTGGCTGCCCGGCGCCATCGCGTCCAGGATCGTGTCGAGGCCGAAGTCCCGGACGAGATCTGCGTTGTGCTCGACCGCGTCCCGGTTCGGTCCGGCGTCCCGGTCGGGAAAGAGGAGGCGCACCTTCATCGCCGCAACCTCCGTCCCAGCTCGTCGCTGGTCAGCCCGTACTTGGCGGCCAGAGTGGTCGCGAAGGCGCGTCCGTCCGCGGGGCGTCTGCTGAGCCGGA
>JBDIAG010000283.1:0-6113 GCA_039812305.1 Actinomycetales bacterium
CGTCTGTTTCAGTCACTGCCTCACCCATTCGCCAATCCCCCAGCGCACATACGCGCCCCAGTTTCTCAGTCTTCGCCCGGATTCGCTATCTCGTTGTAGCGTTTCTCACTCCACTCGCGGGGCGGGTCGCCCCGGGTGGTCACCACCGCGAGACTCCAGGTAGTTGCGCTTGGGCACCATGACCGCTCTGGTGAACACGCACACCAGCGTGCCGTCCTGGTTGTAGCCGCGGGTCTCCACCGTCACGACGCCCCGGTCGTCCTTGCTGGCGGACTCGCGCTTCTCCAACACCGTCGTCTCGCCGTAGACGGTATCGCCGTGGAAGGTCGGCGCCACGTGCTTCAGAGACTTCACCTCGAGGTTGGCGATCGCCTTGCCGGAGACGTCCGGCACGCTCATCCCGAGCAGCAGCGAGTAGATGTAGTTGCCGACCACGACGTTCCGGCCCTGCGGCGCCGTCGCGGCGTAGTTGGCGTCCAGATGCAGCGGATGATGGTTCATGGTGATCAGGCAGAACAGATGGTCGTCGTACTCGGTGACCGTCTTGCCCGGCCAGTGCTTGTAGACGGCACCGACCTCGAACTCTTCGAAAGTGCGACCGAATTGCATTGCCACATGATGACTGGTTCCCATTCCGGTCACGCACGGTGGGTCCGTTGTCGGTGCTGCATGGCACACTCGCAACCATGGACGAAACGGGGCAGCCGCAGGAGGAGCAGTTGCGGGCGCGCGGCGGCAACCGCAGCCAACGTCCCACCTCCGATGCGTTCAAGGCCTTCATCGGCAGCGGCTGGGCCGCCCTCGACCCGGCGGTGCCGCCGCCGTCGGAGGCGTCCCGCTACACGCCCACCCGCCGCCAGGCGGTCTCGGCGCGCTTTCCCCACGAGCGGGTCGTCCTTCCCTCGGGTGTGCTGCGGGTGCGCAGCAACGACACCGACTACCGGTTCCGGGCCCACTCCGCGTTCAGTCATCTGACCGGGCTGGGCTCCGATGCCGAGCCCGATTCCGTGCTGGTGCTGCACCCCGAGGGCGACGGGCACCGGGCGGTGCTGTACTTCCGTCCGCGGGCGGAGCGCAACACCGAGGAGTTCTACGCGGACAGCCGCTACGGGGAGCTGTGGGTCGGTGCGCGGCCGACGCTGGAGCAGATCGAGTCGCTCATCGGGCTGGAGTGCGCCCACATCGACGATCTCCCCGAGGCGATCGCGAAGGACGCGGGGCCCGAAGGCATCCGGCTGCGCGTCGTCCGCGGCGCCTCGGCGGAGATCGAGGCGCTGGTGGAAGAGATCCGCGCGGAGACCGAGGAGACGGCCGATCGGGACGAACAGGGCCGCACCCGGTGCGAGCGGGAGGACCTCGAGCTCGCCGAGTTCTGCTCCGAGCTGCGCCTGGTCAAGGACGAATGGGAGATCGGCCAGCTGTGCGAGGCGGTGGCGGCCACGGTCACCGGCTTCGAGAACATCGTCGTCGCGCTGGCCGAGGCGGTCGGCCGGCGGCGTGGCGAGCGGGTGATCGAGACCGTCTTCGAGCAGGTCGCCCGCCAGGTCGGCAACGGCACCGGCTACGACACGATCGCCGCCGCCGGCGAGCACGCCTGCACGCTGCACTGGATCGTCAACGACGGCCCGGTTCGCGAAGGCGACCTCATCCTGGTGGATGCGGGGGTCGAGGTCGATTCCCTCTACACCGCCGACATCACTCGCACCCTGCCGGTCGACGGCAGGTTCACGCCGGCGCAGCGGGAGGTCTACGAGGCGGTGCTGGCCGCCGCCGACGCCGCCTTCGCGGTGGCCAGGCCGGGCCGCACCTTCAAAGAGGTGCACGAGGCGGCGATGGCCGTGATCGCCCAGCGGCTCTACGAGTGGGAACTGTTGCCGGTGCCGGTCGAGGAGGCCCTCGATCCGGCCCGGGGCGGCCAGCACCGGCGCTGGATGGTGCACGGCACTTCGCATCACCTCGGCATCGACGTCCACGACTGCGCCCAGGCGCGCCGCGAGATGTACCTCGAGGCGCAATTGCGGCCCGGCATGGTGTTCACGATCGAACCCGGGCTCTACTTCCGCACCGACGACCTGCTGGCACCGCCGGAGTTCCGCGGAATCGGGGTCCGGATCGAGGACGATGTGCTGGTGACCGAAGCGGGATGTGAGAATCTCACAGCCGCTTTGCCCCGCACGATCAGCGACGTGGAGGACTGGATGGCTCAGTTGCGCTCAGGCAAGGACACTCGATGAGCACCCACCCGGTCGCGGTGCAGCGGCGCCGCGGCCGGCGGCGTAACGCCGCCATCATCACGAGTTCCCTCGTGCTGCTGCTGGCTCTGCTGTTCTGGGGTGCGGTGGGCACGTTGAAGGGGCCGCCCACCCACATGCCCGACACCGTCGCCGCGGACACCACCCGGAATCTGACGTTCCAGTCACCGACGAAGTCGGTCACCTGCCAGATCAACGACGAAGGTGCGCGGTGCGTGCCGGCGAATCCGAAGTACGCCCCGCCGGTCCCCAACTGCCCGAACAACGCCGTGCAGATCCGAGTCGACGCGCAGGCGACGGTCAAGGAATGCGCGGCCACCTTCGACAAGCCCGCCGGCCCGTTGGCCTACGGGGACGACATCACCCGCGGCGACTACACCTGCCAGTCCCGGCCGGCCGCGATCCGGTGCCTCAACACCGAGACGCAGCACGGGTTCTCGGTATCCCCCAACAACTACATCGACTACTGAGCCGATGCTCACCGACGTCGCGGGCCTGCTCGTCGGCCACGCCCAGCGCACCGACTCCGGCTGGGCCACCGGCGTGACGGCGGTCATCCCGCCGCCCGGCACCATCGGAGCCGTCGATGTGCGCGGGGGCGGCCCCGGCACGCACGAGACGGACGCTCTGGCCCCCGGTACGCTGGTGTCGTCGGTGGACGCCGTCGCACTATGCGGCGGCAGCGCCTACGGTCTGGTGGCCGCGCACGGAGTGCAACGCTGGTGCGAGGAGCAGGGTCGCGGCTTTCCGGTCGGAATCGATGCCGGCGGGCGGACGCAGGTCGTGCCGATCGTCCCCGCCGCGGCGATCTACGACCTCGGCCGGGGCGGGGATTTCACCGCTCGCCCGGACGCGGATCTGGGGTACGCCGCGGCCGCGGCGGCCGCATCCGGTGAATTCGCGCGGGGCGCGGTGGGAGCCGGGACCGGCGCCCGGACGAACGCCCAGACCTCGCCGGGAGGCGTGGGAACCGCCAGCGTGTGGCCGGTCGCGGATCTGGTGGTCTCCGCCCTGGTGGTGCTCAATGCCGCCGGGCGGGTGCTCGAGCCGGGCGAGACCGCTGTCGCGACGCCCCGGCAGGACGCACCGGGAGCGCCGATGAACACCACTCTGGCGATCGTCGCCACGAATGCGGCGCTGGACGTCGCCGCGGCTCGCCGGATGGCCCTCGCCGGCCACGACGGCCTGGCCCGCACGATCTCCCCGGTGCACACCCTGATGGACGGGGACACCGTCTTCGCCCTGGCGACCGGTGAGATCGAGACCACCGCGGCTGATCCGGCGCCGCACCTGCCCGGCTGGCCCGGCGCGGCGACGATCCGCGGCCTGTCGGTCGTGCAGGCCGCCGCGGCCGAGGCGGTCGAGCTGGCCGTCCTCGACGCCTGGCGCTGCGTCCGGTCCACCGACCGAGCCGAGTGAGGAGCACACCAAGACCCGGTGGAGCCGACGCGAGGGTCGCCGCGTCGGAGTCGGCGACGCCAACCGCAGGAGCCCACATGTCGAACCCGTTCTCCCCTCCGTCGCAGCCGCCGGAGTACAAGCAGGGCCCACCCGTTCACTCGCTGGGGGACGTCAGCGCCCCGGCCCGGCCGGTCGGTATCGCCGGCACGGCGCTTCTCGTCCTCGCGGGCCTGGTGGCCGTGCCCACCCTGCTCACGCTGATGGGCTGGGCAACCACACGTTTGAGTCGGCAGCTGTACCTGGGCGGACAGCCGGATCCGATCGGCCTCCTCGTCCTGGCGTTCGCGGCCGTGTCCTTCGCCGTCCTGGTCGTGGCGCTGACCCGGGCGCCGTTCGCCGCGATCGCGGTCGGCGCCGTGCAGGGTGTCTACCAGGTGGTCATCCTGGTGGCGCCGCTGTCCGTTCTACGGCTGTCCAGTGGATTCGGTTCGGATTCCGTCGTGCTCATGGACGCCGCGTCGGCGGTGATCATGGGACAGCTGCTGTTGCCGATCTGCGTGGTGCTGGTGCTGGGCGGCGTCTGCTGCCGGCGCCGAATGGTGCCGCCCGCAGGCCCCAGCCGGGGCCCGGCGGTACGGGCTCTCGTCGCGACAGCGGGCCTCGTTCTCGTGTTCCTGGGAGCCGCCCTGCTGATGTACTTCGCCGGGCGGTTCTACGAGACGGTGCTGATCCGGTTCGCGTCGCCGGGAATCGGCCCGGTCCTCGGGCTGATCGCCGCGGCCGTCGTGCTGGCCGCGGGTCTGGGCGCGTGTGCCGCATCGTGGCCCGTGCCTCTGGGTGCCGGGGTCGTCCTGCTGATCGCGGAGGCGGCGATCACCCTGGCGCCGATGGCCAGTCAACGCCTGGTGCTGGACCTGGTCGGCCCGGGCGTGGCCCGCGGCCTCTGGATGCACACCGGGCTCGTGCTCGGGGCGCTGCTGGTCGGGTACGCGATCAGCCTGTCGTGGGGCGCGCGCCGGCGCACGTTCGCCCCCGACCCGGCCCGTCCCGCCCCGGGGGGCGGCTATCCGTCCTGACCCTGACCGGGTTGGTTCGAGCCGGGCTGGTTCGGACCAGGCTGGTACGGCTGATTCGGGCCCGACTGATTCTGACCGGACTGGTACGGCTGATTCGGGCCAGACTGATGCTGATTCTGACCCGACTGATTCGGGCCCGACTGGTAAGGCTGACCCTGGCCCGGCTGCTGATAGCCGGGCGGCGGGCCCGGCACGGGCGGACCGGACGGCGGAGGAGCAGAGGGGGCCCCAGTCTCCTCGGCCGCGCGCTGGCGTTCCGCCTTCTGGCGGGCGAGCATCTCCGAGTAGGTCGGGCCGGGTGGTTGCACCCCCGGCTGGTAGGTGGGCGCCTGCGTCTGTGGCGGAGGTGCCGCCGGGCGGCCGCCGGGCATCCGGGAGAGCACGTTCAGCGCCTCGCGAGCGGCCTCGTCCGCGCACCAGACCGCGTACTGCGCCGCCACGATCTGACTGGTCGAGGTGAAGTCGCGCCTCCCACCGGTCGCCGCATAGGAGATGACGCCGAAGATCATCCCGAAGGCGGCACCGATGAGGATCGCCGGCAGCAGCACGGACAGCCCGGCACCATTGTCGAAGATCGCCAGGATCAGACCGACGAAACCGCCGAAGTACGCGCCGGACAGGCATCCGCCCAGAGCCACCCGGGCGTAGGTGAGCCGGCCGGTGACCCGCTCCACCATCTTCAGGTCGGTCCCGACGATGGAGACATGGCGGACCGGGAACTTCTCGTCCGACAGGAAGTCGACGGCGGCCTGCGCCTCGGCGTAGGTCGGGTACGTGGCGATCGGCCGGCCGGGAGGCGCCGCCGGGAGCATCGGAGGTCGGGTTGGGCCAGTCAACGGGGGCATGACTCCATCGTCGCATTCCCCGGGACGAACCGCCCCGGCGGCAGCCCGCGCGACCCCCGGTGCGTTCCGGACCGGGAGCCGCCCGCCATACTCGGACGGTCATGGCATGGGCGACACTCGCTTTCGCACGCTCGAGGTGCGCCCGCCATACTCGGACGGCCAGGGTCAGCGAGGACAGGAGTCGAGCCAGTGGGACGTTTGCAGCAGACCGAGGGACTCACGCAGGAGCAGCAGGATCTGATCGCGGTGGTGCGCGAGTTCGTCGACGAGCAGATCATCCCGGTGGCTCAGCAACTGGAGCACGATGACGAGTATCCGGCCAAGATCGTCCAGGGCATGCAGGAGATGGGCGTCTTCGGGCTGATGATCCCGGAGGAGTACGGCGGGCTCGGCGAGTCCCTGCTCACCTACGCCCTGTGCGTCGAGGAGATCGCCCGCGGCTGGATGAGCGTGTCGGGGATCGTCAACACCCACTTCATCGTGGCCTACATGCTGCTGCAGCACGGCACCGAAGAACAGAAGCAGCGCTACCTTCCGCG
>JBDIAG010000284.1:0-6106 GCA_039812305.1 Actinomycetales bacterium
CGCTCGTGCGCGGCCTCGACCTCGCGGTCTTCGGGCAGCTCCAGCCGATCGTCGGCTTCCAGGACTTGAGCGATCAGCCGGTCAGCTTCGGATTCATCGGGGAGCACTACCGCTGGCGGTGAGGCTTGCCACTGGCGGACTACTTGGGTGATCGAATGCCGTCCATGTCTCTCCTCGGCCGTTGATCGCGACCAGGTCTCGAACGTTGTAGCGCGCGGGCGACGATCCGGTGTTCGTAGCCGTCGGTGTAGATGCCGTCGGGGCATCCGTCGCGGATCCATTGGAGGACGTCGACTTGCTTCTGGTTCAGCTGTGCGGGGTTCTTGCCCATGCAACGATCATCTCCGGCCGGCTTGTGGTCGAAGTCAGGGCTGCGCCGTGCCCGGTGTGTCGCCGGCTCGGGACGAGTTGAGGCAGTCGGATGATTGCTTCCGTGGCGGTGATCTCGAGTGGGCGTTCCAGCGGCTTATCGCGGAGATGTCGGATCCGCACATGAGGAGATGATCGGGACGCTGCGGGACGCGCGCGTGTCCTTCCCCGGATGGACCGCCTCATCGCGGTCTCCGCACGCACCGAGGACAAGCTCGAGGAATCCGTCTCCGCGATCGAGCAGGCCGCGGTACAAGCCTCGTGCGAGACCGGCGGCTTGTCGGGCAGCAGGCCAGGCGTTCGCAGTCGCGGCGCTGCCGTGTGCCGGGTGGTGAGACCATGTCGATGACGAGCGCGCGGCCAGTTACAGAACCACAAGTGGCCGCGAGGGGGGTATCATTGGGGTATGAGCGAGACGATGTCGGTGAACCCGGCGCACCTGTCGGATGACGACTGGGCGCGCATGCGCGCGTTCCTGGATTCGGCGAGGCAGCGCGGCGAGGTCGTCCGCCTCTCGTCCGAGGTCGAGCTGCTCTCCCCTGCCGAGGTCGGCAGGCGGCTGAGCATGTCGCGCACGACGGTGCGTCGCCGGATCGCCAGCGGGGAGCTGAAGGCGATCAAAGTCGGCACGCACAATCGGATCACGCTGGCCGAGTACGAGCGGTTCAGCACCGAGATGATGCGCCGCATGGCCGAGGCCACCGCGGACGACATCGCTGTCGAGCTGTTCGGTGACTGACGCGGCGCTCCTGTTCCTCGACGCCAACACGCTCGCGTCCCCACTCACCCGCACCCTGGTGCTCACCGGGGCGAGCCCAGACGGGCTGGGATGGACATGGTCCCAGCACGTCGAGACCGAAGCCGACGGACATGCCCGCGGGGCGATGCCCACGTCGGTCGTCCGGAGGAAGCACCTGCGCGTCAACCTGTCTCCGACCGCGCGGAGCACCCGCGGGCTGGTCACGAAGACACTGAAGGACCGCAAGGTCATCGCCGACGCCATCGTCGCCGGGGCACGGTACTTGATCACCACGGACGTGGACGACTTCGCGTTCGCCGACCTCGCCAAACACGAGATGAGCGCAGTCAACCCGGACTACTTCATGGCGCTGCGCTACAGCGAACGGGCCTACCGCACCGCCCTCGCCCTGATTGCCGAAACGCAGAAGAACCCGCGACGCACCGAAGCAGAGGTGCACCGCGTCCTCGGCCGCCGGCACCCGCGGCTGACCGCCCGATTCGCCGACGCTTACGTCACCACCCCGGTCGACGCCGACCTCGACCAGCCGAACGTGATCTTCCGGGGAGTCGCCTGCATCCGCTGCGACAACCGCCTGGACAGCGACCAGAGCCTGCGCGTCGGGCTGTGCAGGGACTTGCACCTCTCCCTCAACCCGGGCCAGGACGTCCGGGCAGTCGGCCACGCCCGGGTAGCACGTTCGGTAGAGCCCCGTTCTCTCAGACGGCTTCTCCATCTCAACCGGGCCCAGCGTCCGCGGGATGGAGCCCATGGCGCGCGATCGCAGGCAACGCCGCTGGGGAAGCGCTTCTTCTGGTAATAGCCGCAATTCTGATTAGCTCGTTCACTCCTGACGCCATCGCCAGACTTATGAGTGCACTCGCTTCGGTGCTGGTGCCTTCTGCAATAGCCAGTACGTACTGGACGCTTTGCGGTGCATGGAACCTGCAGAAGCCGGGCCGATGTCGAAATCGTCGCCGCGGCCTATTCGTCCGATGTCACCATCACAGCGGCGTGACGCTCTACGATCTCCTCGGACTACTTTGGGCTGGCGGCGCGGTCGTTTCAGCTCTACTCTTCGCAGTTCCGGTGGTTCGTGAGTTCCTAGAAAGCTGACGCTGTACTATTGAATTGACGTAGATCAAATCGTAGAACGACGCGAGCATCTTGATTTCGGCCTTGATTGCAAGACATGTGGCAGCTCAAAGTGGTCGGGCGCGTAGCAGCCGATGCTGGCGTTGATCACGGGGTTGCCGGGTGCAAGGAAATCGCGGCAAGGCTCGTCGCCGCCCTCACCGACGCGGTCGCGCGTGTCCTCGGCGAGCAGGTGCGCAGCGGCACCAGTGTCGAGTTCGTCGCCACCCGGGAAGGCCGCACCAGCATCGGAGGCGTCATCCCTGAATCACCGTGCGGCTTCCCACTCCCGCCGGGATTCTCGACCTGAGCCCGGAACACGCGCCGGACGACCCACGATCATGGAGCCGGCCTTGCGGCAGCGTTCTCTCCTGACGATCAACAACGCCCGCAACCGACGCGGCGAGACCTATCCCTGCTTCATGCCTCGGCCACCACGCCAACACCAGTCTGACCGACCGCGACGTCCTCACACCAGGCTTGAAACGCACGAATGTTCTATCAATAAGGATCAGATATGGCGGACGCCTATCATCACGGGAATCTTCGGACTGCCGTCCTGCAGCGGGCGCTGGAGGTGATCCAAGCGGGGCCGCGGGCGGTGACACTCCGTGCGCTGGCAGCCGACCTCGGCGTCAGCCACACCGCGCCCAGGCATCACTTCGGTGATCTGCGCGGCGTGCTGACCGCCATCGCTACGGAAGGTTACGACGAACTCACCAAAGGCCAGACGGCGGTGCGTGACGGTGGCGGCAGCTTCCCGGAGGTGGGCGTGGCGTATGTGGAGTTCGCGTTGGAGCATCGAGCACACTTCGCTGTCATGTTCGCCCCCCATCTGCTCGACCCGGACGATCCCGAGCTGAAGCGGGCCAAGCAGCGGTCGTTCGACATGCTGCGCGGCGGCGTCGATGAAATGGCGCGGGCTGGGCAGGTGGACGACGCTGCGGCAGCCGTGATCGCGGGCTGGGCACTCGTGCACGGCATCGCCACCCTGGCCCTCGCCGGGAACCTGGATGACGCGAAGCTCCGCGAACTCGTCGAGAACGGAGACATCCCCGCGATCGCCCGCCGCGCGACAGGGATGCTCTACGGATCACCCCACTGCGCCCCAGACGACGATGGCCAACCCGCCGGAGAACGATCATGAGCAGTTCGCCCGAGCACACGGTCGAGGTCGTCCTCCCCGGCGAACACGCCGCCGTGGTGGCGACGATCATGGCCGGACACGGGCGATACCCGGCCTTCCTGCACCTGCTGCCCGACCCGCGACAACGCACCCGTGTGCTGCGCAGCTTTCTGACCGCGACCGTCCGAGACGCCATCAGCTTCCAGACCGTGCTCGCCATCCGCGACGACACGAACATCACCGCGACAGCGATGTGGCTCCCGCCCGGCGCGTTCCCGTGGACGACCCGCCGCAAGATGGCCGCGACCCGCAGCATCCTGCCCGCGATGCTCACCGATCCGCGCGCGTCGCGGGCATTCATGCACCACAGCACCGCGCTCGAACACGCCCACCCGACCGAACCGCACTGGTACCTCGAAACGCTCTCCGTACGACCCGAGCACCAGCGGCAAGGCCTCGGCAGCCGACTCATCACCCCGATCCTCGGCCGTGCCGACCAAGACCGGTTGCCGTGCTACCTCGAAACCTCCGACCCGGCGAACATCGACTACTACACCCGCTTCGGCTTCCGCGTCCTCGAGCGCGCGCTCATCACCGTCCCGGACGGCCCGGCATGCATCACCATGCGACGCGACGCGCCAAAAAGTGAGTTGCGTGTTTCCGCAAGAGACAAGGACTCGCGCAGTAATTACTCATAGTTTTAGGTTTCGGCTCTACGCTTCTGCTATGGCGGTGGCAGCGCAGGTCGTGGAGTCGATGGCGGGTGAGTTCGCGGTGTTGTTGCCGCATCTGGATGAGCGTCAGCGGCGGCTGGTGTTGGCGGCGCGGGCGCGGGCGCTGGGTCATGGTGGGATTGCCGCGGTCGCCCGCGCGGCCGGGGTGAGCACGCAGACCGTGGCGGCCGGAGTGGTGGAGCTGGAATCGGGATCCGCTGCGCTGGCCCGGACGCGGCGTCCGGGCGCGGGACGCAGGCCGGTGGCCGAGTCCGATCCGGGGCTGCGGGCGGCGTTGCGGGCGCTGGTGGAACCGACCCGGCGGGGCGATCCGACCTCGCCGCTGGCGTGGACGACCCTGTCGACCCGGCACCTGGCCGGCGAGCTGGCCTCATCGGGGCATGCGGTGTCGGCCCGGACGGTGGCCAAGCTGTTGCACGAGGACGGGTTCAGCCTGCAGGGCAATGCCAAGACCCTCGAAGGCAGACAGCATCCGGAGCGGGACGCCCAGTTCGGGCACATCAATGCCACCGCGATCGAGTTCGCCGCGGCCGGGCTGCCGGTGATCTCGGTCGACACGAAGAAGAAGGAGCTGGTCGGGGACTTCAAAAACGGTGGGAGGGAGTGGCGTCCGGCCGGTGACCCCGTCAAGGTGCGGGTGCACGACTTCAAAGACAACGAGTTGGGCAAGGTCAACCCGTACGGCATCTACGACCTCGCGACCAACACCGGCTGGGTCACCGTCGGCACCGACCACGACACCGCCGCCTTCGCCGTGGCCACGATCGGCACCTGGTGGGACCAGGTCGGGCGCCTGGCCTACCCGGCCGCGGACCGGCTGCTGATCACCGCCGACGGGGGCGGCTCCAACGGCAACCGCAACCGGCTCTGGAAGACCGAGCTCGCCGCCCTGGCCACCCGCACCGGTCTGAGGATCCAGGTCACCCACCTGACACCGGGCACCAGCAAGTGGAACAAGATCGAACACCGGCTCTTCTCCCACATCTCGATGAACTGGCGCGGTCGACCCCTGACCAGCCACGAGGTCATCGTCAACACCATCGGCGCCACCACCACCAGCACCGGCCTCACCGTGCACGCCGAACTCGACACCAGCACCTACCCGAGCATCAAGATCACCGACAAACAGATGCGCCAACTCCGCGCCAGCCAACTCCACCACGACGACTTCCACGGCGAATGGAACTACACGATCACACCCGCCCAACACGCTGACTAAATAATGCGAGAGCCCTAAGGTGGACCTGCCAAGGCCGGCACCGGAGTTCGTGGAGTGGCTCATGGGCCTTCCCATCGGGTGGGTCACCGACTCTCAGCTCGGTCTCACGCCGAACCAGCAGACCTCGGCTCTCGGCAACGGGGTGCTCCCGTTGCACGCGGCGACGGCGCTCGGCCTCCTGTGGTGACCGTAAAGGACGATGCCGGATCATCGTCTGCACAGACGGCCGATCACATGGCTCTTGACTATGCCCCTGGGGCAAGGGCTTGGGTGGTCACATGACGCCCTCGTTGCTGAGCCGAGGACGACGGGCGTCGTCAGACCCTTGCCCGCATCGACGCGCGCATCGCCGGGCTTCAAGATCAACGCGCGCGGCTCGCCTTGCTCAAAGCTCCAGACCGGATCGGACTGTCTGACGTTGCGGTCGCACTGCTCGACCGGCTCCGTGAACTTGGTTGCTCGGAACGCTACGTCGCTATCGAGCATGACAGTTGCGTCCTCGGCTCGGTCAAACTGCCGACGTGGCCGATGGGCCTGTGTTCCGAAGCGACCCACGGTCGCGACCTGATCAGTCGACGGTTTACTGGTTGAAGAACGTCTTCAGTACACGGGCCATGAGTTCGGGGGCGACGACGTGTCCCTGCCCGTCGAGCGTGTGTCGTTCGGTCTGGGGGGTGGCAGCGGCTATCGCTTTCGCGGAGCGGTCGAAGAAGTCGGTCGGAAGGCCCGCCATCTGGGGCTCGGTGATCGGACCCTCGGTGGTCACCAGGACCGACTGAGTGATG
>JBDIAG010000285.1:0-6103 GCA_039812305.1 Actinomycetales bacterium
GAAGGAGCGCGGCGCCGGCCTTGTGCGCGAGATCGAGGAGGCGGCCGGGGGAGCGCCCGCCCCGCCGTCGCGTCCTCGCGTGTTTGTCGCCGTCTGGAAGCGTCCCCTCCTCGGCCTCGGGCCAGGTCACAACCTAGAGCAGGTCGCAACCCAGAGGAGCGCGCCGCCGGGCCGGCTGATACTCCCGACCGACCGCCTATTCAGGACGAGGGGCCTCGGCTGGCGGGTCGCGCCCGTTCGCGTGGAGTCGTTCTGTTGCTGAGCAACACAAATACTGCTTTCGGGAGCGAGCAGCCCCTCGCCGAGTGGCAAGCGCTGGGGGCGCCCGAGCCCGCGGCGGGATGATCGGTCAGGCGCTGCGCCGGCTACGGGTGGTCTTCTTGGCGGGCGTCTTCTTGGCGGTGGTCTTGGCCGCGGTCTTCGTGGCGGCCGGCTTCTCCCCGTCGTCGGCGGAGCCGGCCTCGTCGCCGCCGGACTTGGCCGCCCGGCTCGCCTTGGCCTCGTCCACCGACCGCTGAAGGGCGGCCAGCAGGTCGATCACCTCGCCGCCGTCGGCCGGGGCCGTGACCGGCTCGGCGACCTCCGGCGCGTCGCCGAG
This sequence comes from Actinomycetales bacterium, assembly GCA_039812305.1. Taxonomy (GTDB): domain Bacteria; phylum Actinomycetota; class Actinomycetes; order Actinomycetales; family CAWJMD01; genus JBDIAG01. Next base: position 599 of record JBDIAG010000285.1, read on the forward strand.
CTTGCTGGCCACCAGGGTCTCGACCGCTTCCCGGTACTCGTCGCTGAAGTCGTCGGCGTCGTAGTCGCCGGTCATCGAGTCGACCAGCGAGGCCGCCATCGCCAGCTCCTGCGGCCGCAGATCCTCCGAGCCGGGCAGGTCCTCGAAGTCCGGCTGGCGCACCTCGTCCGGCCACATCATCGTCTGCAGCACGATCACGTCGTCCTTGACCCGCAGCACCGCCAGCGTCGATCGGCTGCGGATCGCGACCTTGACCAGCGCCATCCGATCGGTGTCGGCCAGCACCTCGCGCAGCAGCGCGTACGCCTTGCGTCCGGACTTCTCCGGCTCGAGGTAGTACGACTTCTCCAGCAGCATCGGGTCGATCTGCTCGGCCGGGACGAACCGGTCGACGTCGATCTCCCGGCTGCCCGCCACCGGCAGCTCGGCCAGGTCCTCGTTCGTCAGGATCACCAGCTGACCGTCCGGGGACTCGTACCCCTTGGCGATGTCGGAGAAGGCGACCTCCTCGCCGCACACCTCGCAGACCCGCCGGTACCGGATGCGGCCACCGTCGGTCGCGTGCACCTGGTGGAACGAGACATCCTTGCTGGACGTGGCGGTGTACATCTTGACCGGCACGTTGACCAGCCCGAACGACACCGAGCCCTTCCACATGGAGCGCATTGGAGGCATAGAAGGCAGGATGGCCCCATGCTGCCCATGCTCGCCACTCCGGCAACCCATCCGGGCCAGATTCCCGAAGGGTCCGACTGGGTCTACGAGGTGAAATGGGACGGCATGCGCGTGATCACCGAAAGCCGGGGCGGGCGCCTGCGGATGGTCTCCCGGCGCGGAAACGCGGTCACCACGGCCTTTCCCGAGCTGGCCACGGACCAGCTCCCGGACGGGATCGTGCTGGACGGGGAAGTGGTCGCGATGGCGGAGGGCAAGCCGAGCTTCGCCGCGCTCGCCGGGAGGATCCACGTCCGCGATCTGCGTCGCTCGGCGAAGCTGGCGGCGGTCAACCCGGTCACCTACCTGGTCTTCGACATCCTGCGGCTGGGTGGTCACGACCTCACCGGGCTGCCGTGGGACAAGCGGCGCGAAACGCTGGAGAGCCTGCAACTCGGCGCGGTCTCGCCTCGCTGGCAGGTGCCGCCGATCTACGACGACGGCGCTCTCCTGCTGGAGATCACCCGTTCGCAGGGCCTGGAGGGGGTGGTGGCCAAGCGGCGCTACTCGCGGTACTACCCGGGCCGGCGCAGCCGGGACTGGATCAAGACGGCCCACCGCTCGACGCTGACCTGCGCGGTCGTCGGCTGGATTCCGCAGACGGACAACGACTCGCTGCTCGGCGCGGTCTGGATGGGGTTGCCGGACGGGGACGGCCGCTGGCGGACTCTGGGCCGCTGCGGGGCGGGCCTGGCCGGGGCGGAGGGGAATCGGTTGCTCATGCTCGTCGCCGGGCATCCGCGGGCGCGGACCGTCTACGCCGACCTGCCCGACGACCCGGACATCCGCCGGGCCCGGTGGGTCGAACCGCGGGTGCTGATCGAGGTCCGCTATCTCGGGACGGACGACTCGGGCCGCCTGCGTCAGCCCGTCTATCTCGGGGTAAGGACGGATCTGGGTCCGGACGACCTGATCGGGACGTCGGGCGGCGACCGCGCGGGTGCCGACGAGCCGGATCTCGATCTCGACGAGGCGGATCTCGACGAGGCGGATGCGGAGGGAGGGACGCGATGAGCCAGGGCATGGCCGTCGAGGTGGACGGGCGGACGGTCACCCTGTCGAATCTCGACAAGGTGCTCTATCCGGCGACCGGCACGACGAAGCTGCAGATCATCGACTACTACACGAAGGTCTCGGTCCATCTGCTGGACGAGCTCGAGGGACGCCCGGTGACCCGCCGGCGCTGGCCCAACGGGGTCGAGGGGATGAGCTTCTTCGAGAAGAACGTGTCGTCGGGGACGCCGGCGTGGGTGCATCGGGCGACGCTGGAGACGCCCGGCTCGTCGCGCGGCATCGAGTCACTGACCTTCCCCGTCATCGACTCCCTGGCGTCTCTGGTCTGGCACGCCAACATGGCCGCGCTGGAACTGCACACGCCGCAATGGCGAGTGGCCGGTGCGGACGAGAAGGGGCGTGTCGAGGACGTCTTCAACCCGGATCGGCTGGTGATCGATCTCGACCCCGGCCCGGGTGCCGGTCTGGCGGAGTGCGCGGAGGTGGCGAGACTCGTCCTCGACCGGCTGGGTGGCGATCCGGAGACGGTGCGCCCGGTCACCAGCGGCAGCAAGGGCCTGCAGCTCTACGCCGCCGTGGACGGCACCGTGGACAGCGATACCGTGCGGGAACGGGTCAGAGTGCTGGCCGAGGGGCTCGCCAAGGACCATCCGAGGCTGATCACCGCGACCATGACCAAGTCGTTGCGCACCAACCGGGTCTTCCTGGACTGGTCCCAGAACTCGGCCTCCAAGACGACGATCACGCCGTGGTCGCTGCGCGGCCGGGAACTGCCCTGGGTGGCGGCCCCGCGCACCTGGGACGAACTGGCCGACCCGGACACGCTCGCCCAACTGCGCTACGACGAGGTCCTGGCCCGGCTCTGACTCTTCCACGTTATTCCACGTGATCCAGATCGGCTGTCGCAGTGGCACGCACCAGATTACTCAACGGGACGACGGCCACCCTGTCGTTGAGGTCATATCGCCTGGTCCCCGGATAGATGATCCTGATCCGATCAGGTCGCAGTTGGGGGTCTTCGAGCGCTGCTCTCACTGACGGAGTGATGCGTGGTGCGTCCGCACGCTTGATCTCGAACCCGACACGCCGCCCTGAAGGCTCCTCAATGACGAGGTCGAGCTCAGCGCCGTTGCTCGTTCGCCAGAAATAGTGACGTGTGTCGGGTGAACGCCGGAGCAACTCGTCGATGACATAGGACTCCCACGACGCGCCAATACCGAAGTGTTGCAGGAGCGCCTCGTAGGTGGGCACTCCCCAGAGAGTGTGCAGTAGACCAGTGTCTCGGTAGAACACCTTGGGTCGACGGACCAGACGTTTGCCCTCGTTGGCATGCCACGGGTGAAGCTGCCTGACGAGCATCGCGTCGGTCAGACCGTCAAGGTAACGCCGCACCGTGCTCTCGCTGAGATCGAGGGCACGCGCCACCGTTGCGGCGTTCCACAGGTTCGCCTGGTGATGGGCGACGAGCGCGAGGAAGCGCTCGATCGTCGCCGCAGGCAAGGAGAGTCCGAATTCGCGTAAGTCGCGCGTCGCCAAGGTTCGCAGGTACGAGCGGAGCCACCGGGTCGCATCAGCATCGCTCTCAGCCAATGCGGCCCGTGGGTACCCGCCACGGAGCCACACGAGGTCAACGTCCCCGTCGAGGTCAGCAGCGCTCAGTCCGGTGAGTTCGAGAATCTCGATTCGTCCAGCTAGCGACTCACTTGATTGACGCAAAGCCTCCGGAGATGCGCTCCCCAACACCAGAAAGGTCGCCGGTCGACCCTCTCGATCGGCCAGCACCCGGAGCACTGGAAAGAGGTCCGGGTGTCGCTGGACCTCGTCGATCACGACGACGCCTCGCAACGGTCCGAGCGCGAGCAAAGGCTCGGAGAGCCGGACGAGGTCAACGGGGTCTTCAAGGTCGAAGTAGTTCACGCTCTCCCGCTGCACGACAGTCCGTGCGAGCGTCGTCTTCCCGACCTGCCGGGCGCCGACGATGAGAACTACCGGACTCCGCCGCAGCGCCTGTTGAAGCTCTGCCTCGGCTTGAACTCGCTTCACCATGAGCTAAAGCTACCATGTAATTCCCTCAGTCAGAGCAGGAATCACATGGTCATCGGTGCCCATGGACACTTGTTGAGACTCGATGGCAGCCTCGTAGCGGGCGGGCACAGTTCGTCGCCGACTTCAACGACTGGGTCCAGTCGGGCCACGGCGAGCTGGGCTACGTGGTGTACGCCGAGCTGTCGCTGGGGTCGACGCCAGGGGCGTCGAGCGGCTCCAGCTAGGGTGGTCGGCCGATAGGTTGGGCGAATGGAGGTCTCGCGTTTCCACGATGGCCAGGGGTCTGTCGACCGAAGGCCGCGCCGGGCTGGGAGCCAACTCGGTGACGTCACACTGCGCTCGATCTCGGTGTCGTCGATGGACAACAACGTCTACCTGCTGACCCAGCGCCGCACCGGCGCTCAGCTGCTGATCGACGCGGCGGACGATCCCGAGGCGATCGCCGGGCTGCTGGCTCGGGGCGCCGCCGACGCCGACGTGCCGGCCCGGCTGGAGATGATCTTCACCACTCACCGGCACTGGGACCACGTCCGGGCCCTGGCCGAGATCAAGCGCAGGACCGGGGCGCCGACCGGCTGCGGTGCCGACGACGCCGACGGCATCGACGTGCCGATGGATCGCACCTACCGTCACGGGGACCGGATCCGACTGCCGGGGATGGAGATCGAGCTGATCCACCTGCGCGGCCACACCCCCGGCTCGACGGCCCTGGTGCTGCGACCGGAGAACGCCCCGGTGCAGATCTTCACCGGTGACTCGCTCTTCCCGGGCGGGGTGGGCAAGACCACGAGCCCGCAGGACTTCGCCAGTCTGATCGACGACGTCTCGGCCCGGATCTTCGACGCGTTCGACGACGACACCGTCGTGCACCCCGGCCACGGCGATCCGACCACTCTCGGCGACGAGCGGGCCTCGCTGCCGGAATGGCGGGCCCGGGGCTGGTAGCGACGGCGGCCCTGCCCGGCCCTCTGGCCCGAGGCTAGGCTGAGCGTCATGACCGCCGAGGTGAACCCCTCTCGCCCCAGCCTCACCTACGCCGAAGCCGGTGTGGACGTCGAAGCCGGCGACAAGGCCGTGGAGCTCATGAAGGCCGCGGTGGCGGCGACCCACAACGCGAAGGTGGTCGGCGGCCTCGGCGGCTTCGCCGGGCTCTACGACCTCAGCGAGGCCGCGACGATGCGTCGCCCTCTGCTGGCGACCAGCACCGACGGTGTCGGCACGAAGGTGGCGGTCGCCCAGGCCCTGGACAAGCACGACACCATCGGGCAGGACCTGGTCGGCATGGTCGTGGACGACATCGTGGTGTGCGGCGCGCGTCCACTGTTCATGACCGACTACATCGCCTGCGGACGGGTGGTGCCGGAGCGGATCGCGGCGATCGTGGCCGGCATCGCCGAGGGCTGCCGGCTGACCGGCACGGCCCTGGTCGGCGGCGAGACCGCCGAGCACCCCGGCCTTCTGGGCGAGCACGAGTACGACGTCGCCGGGGCGGCGACCGGTCTGGTCGAGGCCGACAGGGTGCTCGGCCCGGAGCGGGTGCGGGCCGGCGACGTGGTGCTGGCGCTGGCGTCGTCCGGGCTGCATTCGAACGGCTACTCGCTGGTCCGCCGGGTTCTGGAGGTTTCCGGCTGGCGGTACGACCGGCACGTCGACGAGCTGGGCCGCACGGTCGGCGAGGAGCTGCTCGAGCCGACCCGGCTCTACACCCGGGCCTGCCTGGCCATCGCCGAA
>JBDIAG010000286.1:0-6099 GCA_039812305.1 Actinomycetales bacterium
CGAGCTCGCGGCGACCGACGAGCTCACCGGCTTCCGCTGCGAGACCGTCGTGCTCATCGCTCCGGTCGAGAGCCCGGCGGCGATCGAGCGCGCGGCCCACGGCATCCCGGTCATCGTCGTCGGCCGGGATCTCTCGGAGTCGGGGTTCGACACCGTCAGGTCGCGCGGAGACCGGGGCATCGCCCTACTCGCCGATCACCTCGTCGGCCTCGGTCATCGTGATATCGCCTACCTGCACGGTGCGGAGATGTTCGAGGCTGCACCCAGGCTCGCCGGATACTGCGAACGCATGGTCGCGAATGATCTACCTCAGCGGATCATCGAGATGCAGGGCGGCTACACCGAAGCCTCAGGCGCGCGAGCCGTGCGGCAGCTGCTCGTCTCCGACGAGCCGCTGCCCTCCGCCGTCATGTGCAGCAACGACCAGGCCGCCCACGGCGTCATGCAGGAGTTGCGCCGCATCGGACTCCTCGTTCCCCACGAGGTCTCGATCACCGGCTTCGACGACATCGCGCTCTCGAGGCTGCCGTTCATCGACCTCACCACCGCTCATCAGGACCCCCGGGAGCTGGCCGAAGCCGTGATCCGCACTGCGGTCATCCGCATCTCGGAGGATCCCGATGGTGATATCGCGACGCTGATCGATGCCCCGCCACTCCTGCGCGGCAGCACCACCCGGCCTCGCCGCTAGGCGTTGGCGGCCGCGCGGGCGAGCTCACCAGGACGCGGGAGGAGAGGGCTCAGCCCCGCAGGAAGACCGGGGCGTCCGGTCGTGAGCGTTCCCGGCTGAACCGGTAGCCGCCACCGTCGAATTTCGTCAGCGAGCCCACGGTGCGAGCGCGGTGGGTCACCATCCAGGCCGCGAACTCGCCCCGGGCCCGCTTGGCGAAGAACGACACGATCCGGTAGTTGCCGCGGGGGTCGGCGTCCTCGAAGCGGGGCGTGATCACCCGCACGCCCAGCGTCTCCAGCCGGGCCGCCTTCGCGTACTCCTCCGAGGCGCAGTTGACGATCACCTCGGCGCCGGGGGACTCCGCCAGGTCGGCCTTGAGCTGGTCCGCGATCCGGGTGCCCCACCAGTCGTACAGGGACGCCCCACGGGAGGTCCGCAGTCGGGTGCCCATCTCCAGCCGGTAGGGCTGGATCAGGTCCAGCGGGCGCAGCACGCCGTACAGGCCGGACAGGATCCGCACGCTCTTCTGGGCCTCGGTGTAGTCGCGCTCGTCGAAGCGCTCGCGAGCCGCCATCCCCTGGTAGACGTCCCCGGCGAAGGCGATCACCGCCGGGCGGGCGTTCCGCCGGGTGAACGGCGGGTCGAAGTCGAGATAGCGCTGGACGTTGAGCTCGGCGAGCTCGGGGGAGAGGTGCATGAGGTCGGCCACTTCGTCCGGGCCCTTCGTGCGCATCACCTCGATGAGCGCGGACGCCTCGTCCAGCATCCGTGGCTGACTCGACTTCCGGGTGGGCACACGGGAGGAGTAGTCCAAGGACTTCGCGGGCGACAGCAGCACGAGCACGCACACCAGTAAACCGGATGGCGGCCCGGCGGGGGCAAGGGGTCAGCGGCGAACGTCCGCCGGACCGGAATCCAGTGGCAGCCCGGCCGCCAGCCAGCCCTCGACGCCGTCGATCACATCGGTCACCCAGCGCACCCCGATGCAGCGCAGCCGGCCGACCGCCAGGCTCGAGCAGAAGCCCTGCCGGCAGATCAGCACGATCGGACGATGCTGGGTCGCCTCCGGGATCCGGTCGGGACTGGTCGGGTCGAGCCGCCACTCCAGAACGGTCAGGTCGATCACGATCGCGCCCGGGATCTCGCCGGTCTCGGCGCGTTGGGTCTCGGTGCGTACGTCGATCAGCAGCGCCCCCTCCGCCTGACAGTCGGCGGCCTGCCGGGCGGTGAGCCGGATCCAGCCGAGTCGGACCCGATCGAGCAGCCGGTCGGCCTCGCATTGGGGCGCCGGCCGGGTCGCGGCCTCTCGCCCGACGCCGCCCGGGACGGCTCGCAGCGCGCTCATTTCACCACCACCGTCGTCTCGCCCCGGGCCGGCACGAGTTCGCCGATCACCGTCCCACCGGGGATCTCCCCGGCGAGCAGCAGACCCCCGCTGGTCTGGGCGTCCGCGAGAACGAGCAGGTCGTGCTCGCTGCGCTGCGAGCTCACGTGCGGCCGCACCCAGTCGAGATTGCGGCGCGAGCCACCGGAGATGAAGCCGGCGGCCGCGGCCTCACGTGCGCCGGGCAGCACCGGCACGGCGTCCGCGTCGACGATCGCGGTCACCCCGGAGGCGCGTGCCATCTTGTGCAGGTGACCGAGGAGCCCGAAGCCGGTGACGTCGGTCGCCGCCCGGATGCCGGCGGCCAGGGCGGCCTCGGCTGCCCGGTCGTTCAGCGCGGTCATCGACTCGATCGCCTGCGCGAAGACCTCACCGGTGGCCTTGTGCCGATTGTTGAGGAAGCCGACGCCGATCGGCTTGGTCAGGGTCAACGGCAGCCCCGCCTCGGCACAGTCGTTGCGCAGCAGGCGGTCTGCTCGCGCGACGCCGGTGACCGCGAGACCGTAGAACGGCTCTGGGGCGTCCACGCTGTGGCCTCCGGCGAGCGGGACGCCGGCCTTCTCGGCGATCGCCAGCCCGCCGGCGAGCACCCGCTGGGCGACCTCGGGGGACAGCAGCTCGCGCGGCCAGCCGAGCAGGTTGATCGCGAGCACCGGCCGGCCGCCCATCGCGTAGATGTCGGAGAGGGCGTTGGCCGCCGCGATGCGTCCCCAGTCGTAGGGATCGTCGACGACGGGAGTGAAGAAGTCGGTGGTGGCGAGGATGGCGGTGTCGCCGTCGAAGCGCACCGCGGCCGCGTCGTCGCCGGAATCCAGCCCCACCAGCAGATCGGAGTTCGACTGGCCGGTGAGACCGGCGACCATCGCCTCCAGTTCTCCCGGTGGGATCTTGCACGCACAGCCACCGCCGTGGGCGTACGTGGTCAGCCGGGGCGGTGCCTCCTGTACCGGATCTGCCATGGCCTGACCTTACGACTCCCAGGTCGGGCGGCTACGGTTGCCCCCGGAGGCGTCAGGGTTCCTGGTGGTCCCCCCGGTCTTCAAAACCGGAGAGACCGAGTATCTCGGTCTGGCGGGTTCGATTCCCGTCCGCCTCCGCCAGGCTCGATCGGGTGGACGGGGACGGAGGACGCAACCGGTGAATCACGTCGACCGGCGGCGGGAGATTCCGCGAACGGACTCCCTGCTGAACGATCCCCGCCTGCGTGAGGCGCGCCGGCGCCTGGGGTCGGACGTGCTCAAGGACGCCGTCCGGCGGGCGCAGGAGCGGGCCCGTGCCGGTGAGGTCGAGCCCGCGCGGGTGCTGGACGACGTGCTGGCGACGCTGCCGCCGTCGGCGAGCTCGCTCGTCCCGGTGATCAACGCGACCGGTGTCGTCGTCCACACGAACCTCGGCCGGGCGCCGCTGTCCACCGCCGCGCTGGAGGCTGTGACGGCGGCCGCGGGCTACGTGGACGTGGAGCTCTCCTTGGAGACCGGGCTGCGGTCCGCACGTGGACGGGGCACGCTGGCCGCGCTGCGGGCTGCGGTGCCGCCGGCCGAGGACGCCCTGGTCGTCAACAACGGAGCGGCCGCCCTCGTGCTGGCCACCACCGCCCTGGCGGCCGGTCGTGAGGTCGTGGTCAGCCGCGGCGAGCTGATCGAGATCGGCGACGGATTCCGGTTGCCCGCGCTCATCGAGTCCACCGGAGCCAGGCTGCGTGAGGTCGGAACGACCAATAGAACTCATCTTGCCGACTACACGGCGGCGATCGGACCCGAGACCGGCTGCATCCTCAAGGTGCATCCGAGCAACTTCCTGCAGAGCGGTTTCGTCGCCTCCGTCGGCCTGGGCGAGCTGAGCGACCTCGGGGTGCCCCTGGTGATGGATCTGGGCAGCGGACTGCTGTCCGCCGACCCCGCGCTGCCGGACGAGCCCGACGCGGCCACCGCGCTCGCCGCCGGCGCGCACCTGGTGACCGCCTCCGGGGACAAGCTGCTGGGCGGACCGCAAGCGGGGATCGTGCTCGGCCGCGGCGACCTGGTGCAACGGTTGCGCCGCCATCCGCTGGCACGGGCCCTGCGGGTGGACAAGCTGACGCTCGCCGCGCTGGAGGCGACCGTGCGGGGGCCGGAGACTCCGGTCTCCCGCTTCCTGCATGTGCGGGCGGACACGTTGCGGGAGAGGACGGTTCGCCTGCGGGCGGCTGTCGGCGCGGGCCTGGGCGTCGACGAGGACGAGTGGGAGATCGTCGAGGTGGACGGCCGGGTCGGCGGCGGCGGCGCCCCGGGCTTCCCGCTGGCGGGCTGGGCGCTCGCGCTGCCGACGGAATGCGCACGGGCGTTGCGGCTGGGTGCTCCGGCGGTCCTGGCGCGGGTCGATCGGGGATCGTGCCTGGTGGATCTGCGCTGCGTCGAACCGGACGACGACTCCCGGGTGGCGGCGACGATCGTGGCGGTGCTCTCGCGCGCTGAGCCGTCCCGTCCTGAGATGGATTGAGGCATGCGGGTCATCGCCACCGCCGGTCATGTCGACCATGGCAAGTCGGCGCTGGTGCGCGCGCTGACCGGGATGGAGCCCGACCGCTGGCAGGCCGAGCGGGACCGGGGGATGACCATCGACCTGGGCTTCGTCTGGACCGGCCTGCCGAGCGGGGAGACGGTCGCGTTCGTCGACGTGCCCGGGCACCAGCGGTTCATCGGCAACATGGTGGCCGGGCTGGGGCCGTGTCCGGCCGTCCTGTTCGTCGTCGCGGCGGACGAGGGCTGGTCGCGCCAATCGCAGGAGCATCTGGCCGCGATCGACGCGCTCGGCGTCTCCGCTGGCCTCCTGGTGGTCACGAAGGCGGATCTCGCCGATCCGGCGCCGGTGATGTCCGATGCGCTGCAGCGACTCTCGAAGACGAGCCTGGGGGAGGTGGCCGCGGTCGGCGTCTCCGTCCGGACCGGGGACGGGATCGCGGAGCTGACCGGCGTTCTGGATGCGTGGCTGGCGGGATTGCCCGAGGCCGATCCGGGCGCCCGGGTGCGGCTGTGGGTGGACCGCTCGTTCAGCATTCGCGGCGCGGGGACGGTCGTCACCGGAACCCTGCCTGAAGGCAGCGTGGCGGTGGGGGACGAGCTGACGCTGGGCGACCGACGGGTGCGCGTCCGCGGCGTGCAGTCCCTCGACGTCCGCCGGGAGCGGGTCGACGCGGTGGCTCGGGTGGCGCTCAACCTCGCCGACACTCCGGTGGCAGAGGTCGGACGCGGCAGCGTGCTGCTCTCGCCCGGCCGGTGGTGGCTGACGCCGTCGGTGGACGCCCGGCTGCGGTTCTTCGACGAGAGGCTGCCGCAGGAGGCGATGCTGCACGTCGGGACTGCCGCGGTGCAGGTGCGTCTGCGGCCCCTCGCCGGTGACGATCGACCCGAGCTGGTGCGGATCACCTTGCCGACGGCCTTGCCGCTGACCGCGGGCGACCGGGCGATCCTGCGCAATCCCGGCGCGCAGCGGATCATCGCCGGGGTCGAGATCCTGGACGTCGACCCGCCGGCACTGCGTCGGCGAGGCGCCGCTCGTCGCCGTGCCGCAGAACTGGTTGAATCGACCGGAGCGGTGGACCTGACGCGGGAGATCCGTCGCCGCGGCGTGCTGAGCCGGACGATGGCCCGCAAGCTCGGCGTGCCGGACAGTGTGCTCGCGGGTGAGCCACCGGCGGGCGTGCGTCTGGTGGACGACCAGTACGTCGCGGAGACCCGGTGGCAGCGGTGGGTGTCCGAGCTGGGGGAGCTGGTCGACCGGCAAGCCCGTCTGGATCCTCTGCAGCCGACGCTGACCCACGAGGCGATCCGCGGCGCGCTGCGGATCCCCGGCCGGGAGTTGTTGCCCACGCTGATCAAGGAGGCGGGACTGGCCGACAGCGGGGGTCGGGTGGGACGTCCCGGCGCCACCGCCGACCTGGGCCCGGCCGAGCCGGGGCTGGCGGAGATCGAGGCGCGCCTGGCTGAGCACCCCTGGGCGGCACCGGAGCGCGACGAGCTCACCGCCGCCGGTCTGGGGGCACGTGAACTGGCGGCGGCCGCCC
>JBDIAG010000287.1:0-6092 GCA_039812305.1 Actinomycetales bacterium
TTGTGGTCCTCCCGCAAGATGAGCACGTCGAAGTGCTCGGCGGCGACCGCGCCGAGGTCGCGCATGTCCTGGTCGCGCCGGTCGCCGGCCGCGGCGATCATCCCGATCCGGGACGGCCGCAGCTCCCGGCCGCTCTGGGCGACATAGCGGTCGACGAAGTCACCCAGCTCGCGCATGCCGGGCACGTTGTGGCAGTAGTCCACGATGACGTCGACCAGACCGTTGGGAGTCGGCACCTGGATGAGGTTCATCCGGCCCGGCGACAGGTAGTAGCTGGTGGTGAACGTCCGCAGCCCCTGCCGGATGTCGTGCAGGGGCGCTCCCGCCGCGAACGCCGCGCCCGCCGCGGCGAGCGAGTTCGCCACGTTGAACCGGGCCGCGCCGTTGAAGGTCGCCGGCAGCAGGTGCGTCCAGGCCAGCTGCATCGAGCGGCGACCGTCCTTGATGACGATCATCTCGCCGCGCTCGGTCTGCTCCAGCACCAGCGCCCGACCCCCGCGGCGGCAGTGCCGGTCGATCAGGTCCCGCTCCGGGGTGCCCTCCGGCTGCATGCTGAACCAGATCACCGAACCCGAGCAGGCCCGCCGGAACTCCCGCACCAACGGGTCGTCAGCATTCAGGACCGCCGCTCCGTCCCGCGGGACGGCCTCCACGACAACCCGTTTCACTTCGGCCAGCTGGGCCAGAGTGTCGATCCCGCGCAACCCGAGGTGATCCTCGGCGATGTTCGTCACGACGGCCACGTCGTTGCGGTCGTAGCCCAGCCCCTCCCGCAGGATGCCGCCGCGAGCCACCTCGAAGACCGCCATCTCCACCCGCGGATTCTGCAGCACCATCCGCGCGCTCTTCGGCCCGGAGGCGTCCGCCCGGATCACCAGCCGTTCGTCGATCACCACGCCGTCCGTGGACGTCATCCCGACCTTGCGGCCGATGCCCTTGAAGATGTGCGCGATCATCCGGGACGTCGTCGTCTTGCCGTTCGTCCCGGTCACCGCCACGATCGGCACCCGCGACGGCGACCCGGGCGGGAACAGCGAGTCGACAACGGGTTTCGCGATGAACTGAGGCTCACCGATCGAGGGATGGGTGTGCATCCGGAAGCCCGGCGCCGCGTTCACCTCGCAGATCGCCCCACCGGTCTCGCGCACCGGCTGGGTGATGTCCGGGCAGATGAAGTCGATGCCGGCCACGTCCAGCCCGATCACCCGGGCCGCCTCCTCGGCGATCTCGATGTTGTCCGGGTGGGCCTCCAGCGTCCGGTCGATCGACATCCCGCCGGTCGACATGTTGCCGGTGAGCGCCAGCTTCACCGACACGCCGGCCTCGGGCACGCTGTCCATCGAGAATCCCTGGGCGGCGACGAGTTCGGAGGCGGAATCGTCCAGCTTGATCCGGGTCATCACCTTCTCGTGGCCGACGCCCCGGCGGGGGTCGGCGTTGGTGATCTCCACCAGCTCGGCGATGGTGTGCTCGCCGTCCCCGACGACGCCGGCCGGCACCCGTTCGGCGATCGCGGCCATCCGTCCGTCGATGATGAGGCAGCGGTAGTCCTTGCCGTTGATGAAGCTCTCCACCACCACCCAGCCCCGGCGGGACTGTTCCCTGGCGATCGGGAACGCCGCCCGCACCGCCTCGTCGTCGGTGAGGTTGATGCATACTCCCCGGCCGTGGTTGCCGTCCAGGGGCTTGACCACCACCGGGTAACCGATCCGCCGGGCGACCGAGAGCGCGCCGTCCAGCGTCCGCACCGACTCGGACTTCGGCACCGGCAGCCCGGCCGCGCCCAGCAAGGATCCGGTCAGTTCCTTGTCGGAGGCGATGTCGACGGCCAGTGCCGAGGTGTTGGACGTCATGGTCGCCCGGATCCGCTGGGCGAACCGACCCTGTCCCAGCTGCACCAGCGAGTACTCGTTCAGCCGCTGCCACGGGATGTCGCGGGCGATCGCCTCGTCCAGGATCGCCTGGGTGGAGGGTCCGAACGCGTACCGCTGCGCCCGCCGGATGAAGTCCTCGATCGCCGCCGCGGGATCGAAGTCCGGCTCCGGCTGCACCAGATGGTTGACGAGTCGCACCGCGAGCCGCCCGGCCGAGAGCCCGACGCGCTCGTCGGCGTAGGCGTAGATGACGTTGTACCGGCCCGGCTGGCCCTTCACGCCACGGGTCTTGCCGCGGGTGAGGTCGGCACCCGTCTCCTGCTGCAGCTGCAGCGCGACGTGTTCGGCGACGTGGCCGGCCCAGGTGCCTTCGCGCATCCGCTCGATGAACCCGCCGGTACGGCCGCGCGAGCATCCGTGCCGTTCCAGGCCGGGCAGCAGCTCGACCAGCGAGTCGGTGAACCCGGGCACGTCCGGGCGGGCGTCCAGCAGATCCGTCGGGTGCTCCTCGAGGATGCCGAGGTCCACGACGAGATGGATGGCGGGACGGTACGACCAGACGTTGGGGCCGCGCAGCACGCGGGCGTGGACGATGGTCAGTTCCGGGGCCGCGGGACCGCTCGGATTGGGTCTGGTGGTATTCACCGAACGCCTCCTGAAGTTTTTCGCGATGGTCTTAGCCATCCTCGTGACGATGAATACTGGCGAGCAGTTGTGCCGAGATCCGTTGCGCCTCGTCCCGGTCGGTGTGCGGGACGTTGGCCGGCCCCTCCGGGTGCCGTTCGGTGTACCCGATCAACCGGCGTTCCTGCAGGTCGAACCGGGCGCCGGCGGGCAGGGTGTGCACGGTCGCTCCGGAGAAGAGCAGCGGACCGCCCTGCCGCGTGGCGTAGGCGCTCGAGGTGACGTGCTGCCCGTCCACGATGAAAACGCCGCCGGCGCCGATGATCTCGGCCCAGCGGTGTTGCGTGACCACCATCGCGGTGTTCTCGTCGATACCGATCCCGAGCAGGGACGGCGACATCGCGACGATCGACATCAGACGCGCGTAGCGTCCGCGCTGGTCGAAGTGCTGGTCGATGACGACGCCGTCGAGCAGGCCGAGCCCGACGCTCAGCTGGCTCATCCCCTGCCGGGGGGTGAGGCCCTCCGTCCCCAGCGAGATCATGTGCGAACTCATCACGGACGCGCCCGCGCTCGTACCGCCGATCGCCACCCCGCGACCCGCCGCGCCGAGGATCGCGTTGCCCAGGGCGGTCCCGGTGACGAGCTGGGAGAGCTTCACCTGGTTGCCGCCGGTGAGATAGATGCCGGTCGCGGACGCGGTCGACGCGGCCAGTTCGGGAGAGTCCGCCTCCCGACGGCTCTGCGGACTGACCGAGGTGACCTCTGCGGCTCCCAGCCGGGTGAAGACGTCGGTGTACATCGCGACCATCTCCGGCTGTACGGACGAAGCGGTCGGCACCACGAGGATGCGGGCGCGACCGCGCCCACCCGCCTCGCGGACGAACCGCCGCAGCACCGCCGAACTGCCGACCTTGTCCTCCGCGCCACCGACGACGACCAAGGGGCCGGGGCCGGTACGACGCCGCACGGCGCTCTGCGCAACAGCCGGTCTGGACATGAGCACACACCCTAGTGGCCGAGCGGCAGCGGGATGGGGGAGGATCGTGCGATGACCAAGCGAAAGCGGGACGCCGTGGATCCCGACCCTGAGTATCCCCACTCCCTTGACGGTTCTGTCCGATTGCTGCTCATGCGGCATGCCAAGGCCGCCTACCCCGGCGACTGCTCCGACCACCAGCGCCCGCTGGCCGGCCGGGGGCGTCGCGAGGCTCCGATGATGGGGGAGTGGCTGGCCGAGAGCGGCTGGGTGCCAGACCTGGTCGTCTGCTCGGACGCCGCTCGCACGATCGAGACGGCGGAGCTGGTGATCGAGGGCCTGGGCGCCACGCCGCCGCTCAAGCCGGTCGCCGAGCTGTACGAGGCGGGCGTGGGCGAGGTGCTGGACGTGGTGGCGCGGACGAAGCCGAAGATCCGCACGCTGCTCGTGGTCGGGCACGAGCCGACGATGTCGGCCGCCACCGCCACCATCAGCGGCAAGTTCGCGCACTTCCCCACGGCGACGATCGCCCAGATCGAGCTCGAGGAGGGCTGGCAGACGATCGAGCCCGGAGCCGGCCGACTGATCGGGGTCCGGACGCCCAAGGACTGACGGGCCACGAGGTAGTCGGCCGGATCAATCCAGCCGGATCAGTCCAGCCGATCAGTCCAGTCGGATCCATCCAGTCCGATCAGTCCAGTCGGATCGGCTCAGCCCGAGCAATCCAGTCCGACCAGTCCAGCCGGATCAGTCCAGTCGGGTCGGCTCAGCCCGAGCAATCCAGCCGGATCAGTGCAGCCGATCAGTCCAGCCCGTCCGCCTGGTCGACCTCGTCGCTGCTGATGCCGAGCAGGTAGAGCACCGCGTCCAGATAGGGGACGTTCAGCGCCGCGCCCGCCTGGCTGCGGACGAGCGGCTTGGCGTTGAACGCCACGCCGAGGCCGGCGATGGCCAGCATGTCCAGGTCGTTGGCGCCGTCGCCGACGGCGACCGTCCGTTCCAGCGGGAGCCCTTCGGCGGCCGCGAACTCCCGGAGCGCGGCGGCTTTGCCGGCCCGGTCGACGACCGGCCCCCGCACCCGGCCGGTGAGCCGGCCGCCGGCGACCTCCAGGCGGTTGGCGCGCACGTGGGTGATGCCGAGGGAGGCGGCCAGCGGCTCGACCACCTCGGCGAAACCACCGGAGACGACGCCGATCGTGCATCCCAGCCGGTTGAGGGTCCGGCAGAGGCGGGCGGCACCGGGCGTGAGCTGCACGCTGTCGCGGACGGCCTGCAGCACGCCCTCGTCCAGGCCGGCCAGGGTGGCGACGCGTTCGTGCAGGCTCTGGGCGAAGTCCAGTTCCCCACGCATCGCCGCCTCGGTGATCGCCGCGACCTCGGCCTCCCGGCCGGCGTGCGCGGCGAGCAGCTCGATCACCTCGTCCTGGATCAGCGTGGAGTCGACGTCCATCACCACCAGGCGGCGGCCGCGGCGGCCCGGCCCGGCCGGCGACACGGCGAGGTCGATCCCGGTCGCGGTCGAGATCTGCGCGAGCTCACGGCGCAGCCGGGCGACGTCGGCCCCGGACACCTCCAGGTCGAGGGCGGTCACCGGGCGCCGGGAGAGCCGCCGGATCCGGTCGATGTTGGCGCCGTGCCGGGCGATCGCCGACGACACCTCGCGCACCGGGCCGACCTCCAGCGTCTCGGCCAGGACGACCACGCTGGCCCGCTCCCGGGCCCGCGGAGGACTGTCGCCGACCCCCGGCTGGATCTCGAGCCGCAGGCCGAGATCGTCGGTGACGCGGCGCATCGCGGCGACGACCGTCGTTCCCGCCCGATCGTCCTCACCGGTCTCCACCAGGAGCGACAGGATGAGCCGCCCCCGGACCACCACCTGCTCCAGGTCGACCAGCCGGGTCTGAGCCGGTAGCGACCCCAGCAGAGTCACCACCAACCCGGGCTGGTCCAGCCCGCTCACCGATATCACAAGCGTGGGCGGGACGTCGGTGACGTCCCGCCCACCCTGCCCAGACTGCGTGCTCAGGGTTTGATCTCCTGATCCTTGCCGACCACGGTGATGCCGGACTCGGTGACGTACAGCCCGCGAGCCTTGTCCTGCTCCGGATCCACGCCGACGCTGGCGCCCTCGGGCACGACCACGTTCTTGTCCAGGATCGCGTTCTTGACGACGGCGTTGCGGTGCACGACGACGTTGTCCATCAGCACGCTGTCACTGATGCTGGCGTAGGAGTGCGAGCGGACGCCGGGGGAGATCACCGAACGCTCGACCCGGCTGCCGGAGACGACCACGCCGGCGGAGACCATCGAGTCGGTCGCCACGCCGGTGCGTCCCTCTTCGTTGAAGGTGAACTTGGCCGGCGGCAGGGCACCGGAGGAACTGGTGTAGATCGGCCACTTCGAGTTGTACAGGTTGAACACCGGGTGCACGGAGATGAGGTCCATGTGGGCCTCGTAGTAGGAGTCTATCGTCCCGACGTCACGCCAGTAGGCCCGGTCGCGATCGGTCGACCCCGGCACGTTGTTGTCCTTGAAGTCGTAGACGGCCGCGTCGTCCTTGTTCACGAAGTAGGGGACGATGTTGCCGCCCATGTCGTGCACGGAACCTTCCTCGT
>JBDIAG010000288.1:0-6028 GCA_039812305.1 Actinomycetales bacterium
CGATCGACACCCCACCGCCGACGGTGAGCGGCTCGCTGCACGTCGGGCACGTCTTCTCCTACACCCACACCGACCTGGTCGCCCGCTACCAGCGAATGTCGGGTAAGGCCGTCTTCTACCCGATGGGGTGGGACGACAACGGGCTGCCCACCGAACGGCGGGTGCAGAACTACTACGGCGTGGCCTGTGATCCGAATCTGCCCTACGACCCGGACTTCACTCCCCCGGCCAAGCCGGATCCCAAACGGCAGCAACGTATCTCGCGTCGCAACTTCATCGAGTTGTGCGAGACCCTGACGGCGGACGACGAGCGCGCCTTCGAGCGCCTGTGGCGTCACCTCGGCCTCTCGGTGGACTGGTCGCAGATGTACACGACGATCGGCGAGGACGCCCGCAAGGTGGCCCAGCTCGCGTTCCTGCGCAACCTGGCGCGCGGCGAGGCCTACTCGCATGAGGCGCCGAGCCTGTGGGACGTGACCTTCCAGACCGCCGTCGCCCAGGCCGAGCTGGAGGCGCGGGAGTACCCCGGTCACTACCACCGGGTCGCTTTCCACCAGGTCGACGAGGCGAAGACGCCGGTGTACATCGAGACCACTCGTCCCGAGCTGCTCTGCTCGGTGGTGGCCCTGATCGCCCACCCGGACGACGAGCGCTACCAGCCGCTGTTCGGCACCACGGTCACCTCGCCGCTGTTCGGGGTCGAGATCCCGGTGCTCGCCCACTCCGCCGCCGAGATGGACAAGGGCGCCGGCATCGCCATGTGCTGTACCTTCGGCGATCTCACCGACGTGACCTGGTGGCGCGAGCTGAACCTGCCGATCCGCACGGTGATCGGCCGTGACGGGCGGCTGCAGCGAGAGACCCCGAGCTGGCTGGCCGAGGGCCCCGGCGCCGAGTTGTACACCGAGAACCTCGCCGGCAAGACGACGTTCAGCGCCCGGGAGGCGGTGGTGGCCGCGTTGCGCGAGAGCGGCGACCTCGACGGCGAGCCCACCCCGACCACCCGGATGGCGAACTTCTACGAGAAGGGCGACAAGCCGCTGGAGATCGTCTCCAGCCGGCAGTGGTACATCCGCAATGGCGGGCGGGACGCCGGCCTGCGCGAGACCTTCATCTCCCGCGGCCGCGAGCTCACCTGGGTGCCCGACTACATGCGGCACCGCTACGAGAACTGGGTCGGCGGCCTCAACGGCGACTGGCTGATCAGCCGGCAGCGGTTCTTCGGCGTGCCGTTCCCGGTCTGGTACCGCCTGGACGCCGACGGCGAGCCGCTCCTCGACGAGCCCATCGTGGCGGACGAGGCGAGCCTGCCGGTGGACCCGTCCTCCACACCCGCACCCGGCTTCACCGAGGAGCAGCGCGGGGTGCCGGGCGGTTTCGTCGGAGACCCCGATGTCATGGACACCTGGGCCACGTCCTCGCTCACCCCGCAGATCGTCTGCGGCTGGGAGCGCGATCCCGACCTGTTCGCCCGCACCTTCCCGATGGACATGCGCCCCCAGGCCCACGAGATCATCCGCACCTGGCTGTTCTCCACGGTCGTCCGGGCTCACTTCGAGAACGGCGTAGCGCCGTGGAAGACCGCTGCGATCTCCGGCTTCGTGGTCGACCCGGACCGGAAGAAGCTGTCGAAGTCGAAGGGCAATGCGATCGTCCCGGACGACGTGCTGGCCCGCTACGGCGCGGACGCGGTCCGCTGGCGGGCGGCGATGGCGCGCCCCGGCACCGACTCGCCCTTCGACGAGACCGGTATGAAGGTGGGCCGCCGGCTGGCGATCAAGATCCTCAACGCGAGCAAGTTCGTGCTCGGCCTGGGTGCGGTGGAGGATCTCTCCGCCGTGACCGAGCCCCTGGACACCGCGATGCTGGCCGGGCTGGCCGCCACGGTGGCCGAGGCGACCGCGGCCTACGAGGCGTTCGACTACACCCGCGCCCTGGAGGCGGCCGAGCGGTTCTTCTGGACGTTCTGCGACGACTACCTGGAGCTGGTCAAGGAGCGCGCCTACGGCGAGGGCCCCGCGGCCGTTTCCGCCCGCGCCGCCTTGACCGCCGCCCTCTCCGTCCAGTTGCGGCTGCTCGCCCCGGTGCTGCCCTACGCCACCGAGGAGGCCTGGTCGTGGTGGCACGACGGCTCCATCCACGTGGCCGCGTGGCCCCGGGCGGCCGAGGTGACCCCGCAGGTGCCGGGCGACCCGCAGGTGCTGACGGCGGTGTCGACCGCACTGGCCGGGATCCGCGGCGCCAAGTCGCAGGCCAAGGCGTCCCAGCGCACCGAGGTGGAGGGTGTCGTCGTCACCGGGCCGGCCGATCAGCTGGAGCTGGTGCGCGTCGCCGAGGTCGACCTCAAGGCGGCGGGCCGGGTCACCGGCGAGATCCGCTACGACCAGGAGGGCGAGGAGATCCGGGTCCACACGGTCAGCCTGGTCGGGACCGCCGGATAGGGCTGCGTCACACCAGGTTCCGCTCCCAGGCGACCCGCACGGCGGCCGCCCGGTCGGCGACGTCGAGCTTGGCGTAGATGTGCAGCAGGTGCGTCTTCACGGTCGACTCGCTGATCAGCAACTGACGGGCGATCGCCCGATTCGTCAAACCCTGGGAGACGAGCCGGAGCACGTCCGCCTCGCGTCCGGTGATCTCCGACTCCATCGTCCGCGCGGACAGCACGGCGAGCGCCGCGGGGTCCAGCACGGCGCGTCCCGCGGCCAGATCGTGCACCGCGCGGACGAGTTCGCCGCGTCGGGAGTCCTTGAGCAGGTATCCGTCGGCTCCTGCCTCCATCGCGCTGCGAATGTCGCGATCGGTGTCGTAGGTGGTCAGCACCAGGATCCGCGGCCGGCTCCGGGATCTCTCTCGCAACGCCCGGATCGCCGGGACGCCGTCGCCGGCGGGCATCCGCAGGTCCATCAGCACCACGTCCGGGTCGTGACGTGCGATCACGGTCAGCGCGTCCCGGCCGTCGCCGGCCTCGCCGACGACCTCGATTCCGTCCTCGCCGGCGAACATGCCGGTGAGGCCGTCCCGCACGACCGGATGGTCGTCGACGACCACGATCCGGATCGGGGCGGTGCTCTCGTCCACCGGATCCTCGGCAGCGTCCCGGCGAGTCATCGGGGCACCACCGCGGCCACCGTCGTGCCCTCCCCCGGCCTGCTCTCGATGATCAGCCGGCCGCCGGCGGCATGCAGTCGTTCGGTCATCCCGTCCAACCCCCGCCCACGTGTCGCCGAGTCCGGATCGAATCCGGTGCCGTTGTCGCGAACGTCCACGATCAACTCCTCACCGAGCCAGCTCAGGGTGACGGTGACGCTGTCCGCACCGGCGTGACGCGCCACATTGGCCAGCGATTCCTGCACCACGCGGACGACCACGTCGTCGCCGGCACCGGCGACCGGCGTCCCCTCGACTCGGACCTGCGCCACGATGTCGTGCGTGAGCGACCACTTCTCCACCAGGGCACGCACGGCGTCGCTGACCTCCGCGTCCTGCAGCTGCATCGGGCTCAGCGCCCGGACCGCGCGGCGGGCCTCGGTGAGGCAGTCACGCGCGGCCTGCTCGGCCCGGTCGACGCGTTCACGAACAGCCGGGTCCAGATCGGACGGCAGGTTCTCCAACTGCCGGATCACCCCGACCAGCCCCTGCGCCACCGTGTCGTGGAGTTCCCGGGAGAGCCGCGCCCGTTCGGCCGCGATGCCGGTCTCGTGCGCCTGCCGCAGTAGCCGATCGTGCAGGGCGAGATTGTCGCGATGGGCCGTGGCCAACGCCTCGACCGCCTCCTCCCGGGCCTTCACCTCGCGTTCCCGACTCGCCGCGATCCGCATCATGAGGGCGGCCAGTGAGACGTTGATCGTCGCGAGGGCGAGGAACAGCAGTGGCGTGGCGGAGACCCCGGGCAGACCTCCGGCCTGGCCGAAACCGCAGGTCAGGCCGGTCACCACGATCGGGATGAGCATCCGGCGCAAGCCGAGAAACCGATCGGCGTCGACGTAGCCGAAGAACGCGTAGATACACAGGAAGGGGTTGAGCGCCACCCCGCACACCAGCACCGCGGCGTGCACGGCCCACCCCGTCCAGACCCCGTGGCTGCCCACGCGCAACCGTGCGGTGAACAGCTCGCTGGCGGCGCGCAGCACCATCAGCGCAGCGGTCGGCAACAGTGACAGTCGCATCCGCTCCGGCGTCAGCAGCTCGGGGGTGAGTGCCCGGCCGATCAGCACCGAGGCGCCGAGCAGGAAGAAGGGCATCAGGCGGAGGACGATCGGCGGCGTCTCCACCCGGTCCCGTGTCTCCGCCATACGGCCGATTCTCCCGCCCGGACGATCCGTCGGCCAGCGTCCCGGCATCCACCGATCGGACGATGGCGAGTGGCCGTTCGTACGATGTGTGCCCGCGGTCCGATTCGTAGCGTCGGTGACATGACTACCACCGACACCAGAGTCGAGCCACGAACCGGCTCGCGGCTGCATTCCCTGGACGCGCTCCGGGCGGGTGCGCTGCTCCTGGGGATCGTGCTGCATTCCCTCATGCCGTTCGTGCCCGGGATGCCATGGCTGGTCTCCGATTCGCGCACCTCCGAGGTGGCCTGGATTCCGATCTATCTCATCCACCTCTTCCGGATGGCCCTGTTCATGCTGCTGGCCGGCTACTTCGGCCGGCTCGTGCTGCACCGCCGGGGAAC
Organism: Actinomycetales bacterium; assembly: GCA_039812305.1. GTDB lineage: Bacteria > Actinomycetota > Actinomycetes > Actinomycetales > CAWJMD01 > JBDIAG01. Next base: position 4,676 of record JBDIAG010000288.1, read on the forward strand.
CGCGAGCTACCTGCGCGATCGCGCCCTGCGGATCGGGCTGCCGCTCATCGCGTTCTGGCCCGTCGCGGTGGGTTCCCTGGGGATCCTGGTCTACGTCAACCTGCGGCTGTACGACGTCGCTCCACCCGCGCCGCCGGAGTCCGGTGCGGCGGCCATGTTCACCCCGGGGCAACTGTGGTTCCTGTGGGTGCTGCTGCAGTGCGTCGTGATCGTCGTCGCGTTCCGGGCCCTGGCCGTACGGGTGCTCGGCGCCCGGCGCAGCGGACGGGCGATCGCCCGGATCGGCCGGTGGCTCAGCCTCCCCGCCAGTCTGCTGTTGGCCGCCGTCCCCTACTGCCTGGCACTCCTCCTACAGGGGAACACGCTCGGCGGTATCATGGCGCCCGCGACGCTGATGCCGTCGGCACCCGCACTCACCGCCTACCTCGGCGCGTTCGTCGTGGGCTGGGCGTTGCAGGCCGATCGCGAGTCGATGACCCGGATCGCCCGGTGGTGGCCGCTGTACTTCGCGGTGGCGGTGATCAGCTCGGCGATCGGGTTCGTGGTGAGCGATCCGTCGTCCGGCGCCGCTCTTCCGGTCGCGGCGGGTGTGCTCGCCCTGGCCGGTTGGAGCTGGGTCTACGGCCTCCTCGGCGTGTGCGTCCGCTTCCTGCACTCCGAGCGCGCGTGGATCCGCTACCTCGCCGACTCGTCCTACTGGATGTACCTCCTGCATCTGCCGCTACTGGTCGGGTTCGAGATCGCCCTCGTCCCGTTGGCGTGGCCGATCGCGGTGAAGCTGGCACTCACCTGGCTGGTCGTCAGCGCGATCCTGCTCGGCAGCTACCAGCTGCTGGTGCGGCCCACCTGGGTCGGCAAGTGGCTCAACGGTCACCGCTATCCCCGGAAGCGGGCACTGGCGGACCACGCCGGCTGAGTGCGCCGGCGGGCGGTCGGTCGCGGTTCCTGGCGGGACCGCGATCGGCCGTCCTAAACCAGAATGGGACCCATTCAGCACTTATTGGGAATGGTAGGCGATTAACTGCAATTTTGGCTTTTGTAGGTAGACGTCGCTAATGTCCGGTGCCGACAGTGCAGTCAACACCGAGGAGGCGTCATGCCGCATTCCCACGACCAGCGCACCTGGAAGTCGATCAGCGGGCGAAGATTAGCCGCGGCGGGCGTCGCGGCCTCGGTTGTGCTGACGTCCGCGATCCTCATCGCGCCGGCGCAGGGCAGCAGCTCCGAGGTCGCCGTCCAGTCGCAGGACTCCGATCGCGGACGTGGCGCGCGCAAGGCTCGCAACGTCATCTTCATCCAGGGTGACGGCATGGGAATCGCCCACCGCGAGCTCATCCGGCTGGCCACCAAGGG
>JBDIAG010000289.1:0-6027 GCA_039812305.1 Actinomycetales bacterium
GACGGACGTGCCGACGCCCTGCGACTGAATGCCGTCGACGATGCCGACGGCGAGCTCGCCCGCCAGATAGGGATCTTCGCTGAAGTACTCGAAGTTGCGCCCGCACAGCGGCGACCGCTTGATGTTGATGCCCGGGCCGAGGATCACCGACAGGTTGCACGCCCGGGCCTCGCGCCCGAGCGCCTCACCGATCCTGCGCAGCAGCGCCGGATTCCATGAGGACGCGATCCCCGCCGCCGGCGGGAAGCAGGTCGCCGGAACGCTGGCCCCGAGGCCGATGTGGTCGCCCCGGCCCGGCTGGGCCCGTAGGCCGTGTGGACCGTCGGAGACCATGATCGCCGGAATGCCGAGGCGTTCCACGGGCCACGTCCACCAGAAGGCGGAGCCGGACGTCAGCGCGGCCTTCTCCTGCAAGGTGAGCTCGCCGAGCAGTGCATCGATGTCCAGCGCCATTGTCTGAGCCTCGCTCCTTCGCGATCGGGAGGGCACCGACATGGGTGCCCAGACGTGAAACCTACCGTCGGGGCCCAGTCTAGGAACGCTCGTGGTCCCGTCGGCCGGGCCGTGCCCGAGTCCGGCCCGGCCGATCACGTCCGCCCGGGGCCATGACGCACCTTTTAGACGGGATGACCCTCCCGCCGGGGGATGACCGGTCCGTCTCCCGGCGGAGGTCAATGTCAGTGGTCATCGCTAGGTTCGTTCCATGACCACTCTCACGCGCGACCCCGAAGAGACCGGGTGGCGCCGGCCACCCGCGACATCGGAGGAGCTGCGGGTCGACGCCCTGGCAGCGGTCGGTCTCTTCCTGCTCGGGGTGCTCTCGATCGTGTTGTTCAGGGCGATGGGCATCTACGGCGACAAGGGCGCCGATCCGGTCGTGTCGGTGGTGATGGTGGCGGCGACCGTGCTGCCGCTCGGGCTGCGACGGCGGTTTCCCAACGCGGTCGCCGTGGTGGTCTCCGCCATGTTCATCGTGGGTGGCGAGCTGACCATCGAAGAGACCCTGGTCGTCAACCTCGCCCTGTTCTGCGCCATCTACACCGTGGGCGCCTGGGCGGAGGATCGTCGCCGGGCCGCGTGGGTACGCGGTGGGCTCATCGCCGCGATGGCTCTCTGGATGATCATCTCGATGTTCCGAACAGGGCTGACGGATTCACCGGATCTGGGGCTCACGGGCCCGGGCGTGGGCGCACTGACGCCGATGGTGGCCCTCATGCTGCAGCAGGTACTGATCAACGTGCTGTACTTCGCCGGCGCCTACTGGTTCGGGGAACACTCCTGGAATGCCGCCCGTCAACGTGCGATCACGCAGCGCCGCACCGAACAGCTGGCAGCCGAGCAGGCCCGGGTCGCCGCCCAGGCGGTCACCATCGAGCGGCTGCGGATCGCTCGTGAACTACACGACGCCGTCGCTCATCACGTCTCGCTGATGGGAGTGCAGGCGGCCGCGGCCCGAGCCGTCCTTCCGCGTGACGTCGATGCCGCCCAGACTCAGCTCGCGGCGGTGGAGGATTCGGCGCGCTTGGCCGTCTCGGAACTCTACGAACTGTTGGGAACGCTACGCGACGAGGACGCTCCGCATGCGCCGACGCCCGACCCGGCCACGGCCACCCTCGGGCTGGACGATCTGCCCGGCCTGGTCGCGGAATCAGTGTCGGCCGGGCTCGAGGTGGCGCTGTCGACCATCGGGGAGCCGGGTCCGGTCCCCTCGCTGGTCGGCCTCAACCTGTACCGCATCGCCCAGGAGGCGTTGACGAACGTGGTCAAGCACGCCGGTCCGGGTACCCGCACCGTGCTGCGGGTCAGGTATCTGCGCGACGCCATCGAACTCGAGATCACCGACGACGGGCGCGGCCGGCCGGGGCCACCGAGTCCGGGTGCCGGTCTCGGTCTGCCCGGCATGCGCGAGCGGGTCGCCAGTCTGCGCGGAGCCCTGACGGCCCAGCCGCGCACCCACGGCGGATACGTCGTGCGCGCCACGCTTCCTCTGGGATCGCCGGCCGCCACGGAGTCGAACGCCGACTCCGGCCCGACGACGGCCGACCATGACTCCGCCATCCAGGAGGCACGATGACAGAGCCGAGCCAGGCGCAGATCCGGGTCGTCCTGGTGGACGACCACGCCCTCATGCGTGAAGGCATCCGGACGATCCTCTCGGTCCAGGAGGACCTACAGGTCGTCGGCCAGGCCGGCAGCGGTGAGGAGGCGCTGAAAGTCGTCCGCGAGAGCGAGCCGGACGTCGTGTGCATGGACGTCGAGATGCCGGGCATGGGCGGTATCGAGGCGACCAGGCTGCTCACCGCCGATCCGGACGTGGCGGCACGGGTGCTGGTGCTCACCACGTTCGACCGCGAGGACTATCTGATCGCCGCCCTGCGCGCGGGAGCCAGCGGTTTCCTGTTGAAGAACTCACGCCCCGAGCAGCTGGCGGAGGGCATCCGCTCGATCGCCGCCGGCGAAGCCCTCCTGGCACCTGAGCTGACGATGACGGTGATCCGTCGCGTGGTGGAGGCGGAGTCGACGACCGACCCGCCGGCCGGAGCGACCGCGGCGGTTGGTGGCCGGGACGGTGCCCGCGGGCCCGTCGACGCCGCGCAGTACTCGGGCGAATCCGTACACCCGGCGGGGCCGGACGCCGTCGTCGCTCCTCTCACCGACCGGGAGCTCGAGGTTCTCCGGCTGCTGGCGACCGGTCTGTCCAACGACGAGATCGCTGCCCAGCTCTTCGTCGGACGGGCCACCGTGAAGACCCACGTCTCCAACGTGCTGGCCAAGCTCGGCCTACGAGACCGGGTGCAAGCCGTCGCCTACGCCTACCGGGCGGGTTTGGTTCCCCTCGGCTGAACCGCACGGCTCTGACGCTGGAACCTGCCGAGTGGCCGTTGCCGGCCCCCAGTCATGTCCGAATAGCATTATCCAGCCGGGTTCCACGTTCTGCGGGGAGGCTTGGCGTTCGCCGTTTTGTCGGCTACGGCCGGGCCACACCGACCGGATCTTGTGCCGAGCAGCCACCTGTTCGCGCGTTGACCAGGTATGTGTCCAGCAACCAGCGATCACTGGCTGCTCGGCCGACAACCGGTCAACGCGCGCACACCTGGTCAACCGAGCAGCCGCTCGCACCAACCGGAGCCCCGGCACAGCGCCGACACGAGCCACGGCGCCGCACGGCCACACATCAACCCAGGAACAGCCTCCGGCGACGACCACTAGCAAGGCGCTCCACACACCCCCGCCCGGCGGAGACAGCAACCCGGAGTTGACAGCCCCCGGCGCGGGCGGACACTCAGCCGGAGCACGACGGGGACAACGGCCCGTTTGCGGCGGCGAGAATGTCATCCTCACGGCGGATCTCGGTGGCTCAGCCCTCAGGCGGAGGTGTTCACCGACCCCGCTGCCTAGCGTGGAGGCATGTTGACCTTGCAGAGAGTCTCCAAGTCCTTCGGGGAGCGTGCCGCCCTGACCGAGGTGAGCTTCGACGTCGCCCGCGGTCGACTCACCGGTTTCGTCGGCGGCAACGGTGCCGGCAAGACCACCACCATGCGTCTCATTCTCGACGTGCTGCGGGCTGACAGCGGCACGGTGACCCTGGACGGCCACCCGATAACCGGAACCGACCTGCGCGGATTCGGCTACATGCCCGAGGAGCGCGGTCTCTACCCCAAGATGGCGATCGCCGACCAGCTGGCCTATCTGGCCAGGTTGCACGGCATCGACAAGGCCGCCGCCTACCGCCGGGCCGAAGCCCTGCTGGAGCGCCTCGGACTGGCCGAGCGCCGCAAGGACAAGCTCGAGGCGCTCTCCCTGGGCAACCAGCAGCGCGTCCAGGTGGCCGCCGCGCTGGTGCACTCCCCCGACGTGCTGGTGCTCGACGAGCCGTTCTCCGGGCTCGACCCGCTGGCCGTCGACGAGGTCGTCTCGGTCATCGCCGAACATGCCGCGCGCGGCATCCCGGTGCTGTTCTCGTCCCACCAGCTCGACGTGGTCGAACGGCTCTGCGACGACCTGGTGATCATCGCCGGTGGCCGCATCCGGGTGGCCGGCACCCGCGACGGACTGCGCGAGGAGTTCGCCGGCAACCGGTGGTCGCTCGATGCGATGGGCGACACCGGGTGGGTGCGGGACATCGCCGGTGTGACCGTCCTCGAGCTGGCCGGCGATTCCGTCCTGTTCAGCACGTCCGAGAGCATCGCCCAGGACGTGCTGGCCCAGGCCGTCGCGACGGGCGGGGTGCGCTCCTTCGGCCGGGTTCGGCCGACGCTCGGGGAGATCTTCCGGGACGTCGTGGTCGACCGGGAGGACGCAGACGGAACCGACGACACGAGCAATGAGAGCGAGGCCGCGTGATGACCATCCACACTCCCAGCGATCACATCAGTCCCGAGAAGACGCCGCTGCGTCAGGACGACGCCCCCGGCTCGACCGCGCCACTGTCCGGTTGGGGAGCCACGCTCCTGGTGGCCGAGCGGGAGATCGTCTCGCAGATCCGGACGAAGTCGTTCATCATCTCCAACGCGATCACGCTCGTGCTGATCATCGGCGGCATCGTCCTGGCCAGTCTGCTCGGCGGCCGCGGCGACACGACGCCGGTCGCGGTCGTCGGGGACGTCGGAACCGCCGTCTCGCAGGCTGACTCGCTCAAGGCGACGACCGCGTCCGACCTGGCGGCCGCGGAGGAGCTGCTGCGCGAGGACAAGGTGGACGCGATCGTCGTCGCGGACGGCTCGAACCTGGGCTACCACGTGGTGGCCCTCAGCGAGGAGCCCGGTGACGTCGTCTCCGCCCTGGCGGTCAGTCCCACGGTCGAACTGCTCGAACCGGCGACGACCTCGGACGGATTGCGCAGCCTCGTCTCGATCGCCTTCGGGCTGGTCTTCATGGTCACGGCACTCGGCTCCGGGACGATGATCATGCAGAACACCGTGCAGGAGAAGCAGTCCCGGGTGGTGGAGATCCTGTTGGCGGCCGTCCCGGCCCGCTGCCTGATGGCCGGCAAGATCCTCGGCAACTCCGTGATCGGGGTGGGGACCGCGATCGCGATGGCGGCGGCCTCCGCCCTGGGCATGCTCCTGACCGGTCAGAGCGAACTGCTCGGCCTGCTCAGCATGCCGATGATCTGGTTCGTCGTGTTCTTCCTCTTCGGCTTCGTGCTGGTGGCAAGCGTGTTCGCCGCGGGCGCCGCGCTGGTCTCCCGCCAGGAGGACACCGGCTCGGTGATGATGCCGGCGATGATGCTGGTGATGATCCCGTACTTCGGCGTCGTGTTCTTCTCCGACAACTCCATCGTCATGACGGTGCTGTCGTACCTGCCGTTCAGCGCCCCGGTGGCGATGCCGGTGCGGATGTTCCTCGGCGAGGCGATGTGGTGGGAGCCGGTGCTCTCCCTGGTGCTGCTCGTCGCCTGCACCGCGGTCGTGGTCGCCATCGCCAGCCGCATCTACACCGGATCGCTCCTGCGCATGGGCTCGCGCGTCTCGGTCAAGGACGCCCTCCGCCGCGCCTGAGCCCGAACATCTGAGCCCGAGCCATTCGAGGGGTCACGACACACCGGCAGAACCGAGGTTCTGACGGCGTGTTGTGACCCCTCGACGCGTGCCCGGAGTCAACCCAGGACGAGGGTGACGGTGGCGCGGCCGGCCACGGTGACCGTGGCCTCGGCACTGGTTCCGCTGCCGTGAACGGCCACCCGGTACTCACCCGGCGCGGGGACGCCCAGGGTGAACGTCCCGTCGTCAGCGGTCAGAACCGCCAGGTCGGGGAACGGGACGGGCCCCGCCGTCAGCGCCACGGGGACGCCGGCGACGGGGCTGCCCGCGGGGTCGGTGACGACCCCGGTGATCAGGTCCGGCACCCGCTCACGCCTTCCAGGCCTTCAGGTTGTCGAACACGGGCTTGGTGATCCGGGTTCCGCTGTTGGAGGTCGAGCCACCGTAGGCGTGCACCGCCACACCATAGCGGGAGCCGTCCCGGATGACGTAGACCGCGCTTCCGCTCTGCCCGCCGGCTGTGTCGGCGGTGTAGAAGACCTTG
>JBDIAG010000290.1:0-6013 GCA_039812305.1 Actinomycetales bacterium
CGCTGGAATCCGGACGGCACTCGCGACTCAACCAGACGTCGGGATACCAGGCTGCCCCCGGAGTAGCCGGCCGTTGCCGGGAAAGCCGTCGGACAGCGACCCGCTCACTCCCGGCCGAGTACCGAGTTCTGGGACGGCAACTGGTCCTGCCGGACGATCCCCACCGGGCAGGTCAGACCGTTCGGGCCGTGGTTGCAGTAGCCGCCCGGGTTCCGGTGCAGGTACTGCTGGTGGTAATCCTCGGCGTAGTAGAACGGTCCGGCCTCCTCCGCCGGAAGCACCTCGGTGGTCACCTTACCCAGTCCCAGGTCGTCGAGCTGGGCGGAGATCGCGTCCCGGGTCACCTCGATGGCGCGTTCCTGGCCGGGGGTCGTCCAGTAGATCGCCGAGCGGTACTGGGTTCCCCGGTCGTTGCCCTGCCGGTTCGCCGTCGTCGGGTCGTGGTTCTCCCAGAACTGCTTGAGCAGCAGCTCCGGCGAGGTCTGCGCCGGATCGTAGGCGACCAGCACGGTCTCGGTGTGACCGGTACGCCCGGTGCACGCCTCGTCGTAGGTGGGGTTCTGCGTCGTACCGCCCATGTAGCCGGCGGCGGTGGTCACCACTCCCGGCTGGCGCCAGAAGATCCGCTCGGCGCCCCAGAAGCAGCCCATCGCCACGTACATGACCTCGGTACCCTCCGGCCACGGCCCCTCCAGCGCAGTGCCCAGCACCAGATGCGTCTTCGGCACCGAGAAACGCCGCTGCGGCGTCCCGGGCAGGATCTCCGTTGAACCAGTTCCGAACAATCTCATCTCAGCCTCGCGTCCATGTTCTTTCGATCAACCGACCATACGCCTGCGAGCCGGGACACATCCGGCTAGCGTGCTGTATCTGACACCACGGGGAGCCGCACGCTCCCCGCCGGCGCGACCGAGGGAGGCAGACACGGTGAGCCCGTTGGCAGGCCCGGTCTGGGCGGCGCTGGCGCTCCTCGTCGTCGCCGGGGCCCCCAAGGTCCTCCGGCCGTACGACACGATGCGCGCCCTGCGGAAGGCTGGCCTGCGCGTCCCGGCGTTCGCGATCCGGATCGGCGGGGCAGCCGAAGCCGTGCTCGGCGTCGCCGCCCTGGCCAGCGGCAATCGCGTCCTGCTCGCACTCGCCGCCGTCTCGTACCTGGGATTCGCGGGTTTCGTCGTCCACGCCCTGCGCAGCGATTCCCCCCTCGCCAGCTGTGGCTGCTTCGGCAAGGCCGACACCCCGCCGACTCGCCTGCACCTGGCCATCGTGGCCTTCCTCGCCTTCTGCCTCGCCGTCACCGCGATCACCGGCGGCACCGGGTTGTTCGCCGGCGACCGTCTCTCGCTCACGCTCACGACCGCCGGGTTCGCGGCCATCCTCTGCTGGTTCTGCTACCTGGCGATGGCCGTGCTGCCGCGGTCGCTCACCCGTCCCCGCAACCCCGGCGAGGTGACGCGCATTCCCACGCACCCCCACACCACGGGAGGCACCCGCTGATGTTGGCCATCGTCATCGCCGAAGGCCTGGCGATCGTGATCCTCGGAGTCCTCGTCGTCGGACTCCTCCGCGGTCACGCCGAGATCCTCCGCACGTTGCACGAGGCCGGCCTCGGCGATCCCAGTCAGGAGGCGACGTCGTCCGGCCCGCAGGACCTTCCGTTCGGCGTCCAGCCGGGGACCGCCCTGCCCAGGGACAACCCCACCGACGGCTTCGACATCGCCGGCCAGACCCCCGGCGGGGACGCGGTGGCCGTCCAGGTCGTCGGCGGCCGGCAGGACACGCTGGTCGCCTTCCTCTCCAGCGGCTGCCTCACCTGCGCCCACTTCTGGGAGCGCTTCCGGACCGGAGTCGACCTGCCCTCGCGGGCGCGGCTGGTCGTCGTGACCAAGGGCGAGGACGCGGAGAGCATCTCGGCGTTGCGCGGGCTGGTGCCCCGCGGCGTGCCGGTCGTGATGTCCACGCAGACGTGGGAGCGCTACGGCATCCCGATGGCGCCCTACTTCGTCTATGTGGACGGTCCCTCCGGCACCGTCCGCGGCGAGGGCGCCGCCTCCACCTGGGAGCAGGTCGACAACCTGATGCGGCAGGGACTCTCCGATCAGGACGCCCGGCGCGGCACCACCCGGGTCGGCGGGAAGACCACCGGGGACGGCGCCTTCCGTGAAGCTCGCGCCGATCAGGAGCTGATGGCGGCCGGAATCTTCCCCGGCGACCCGAGTCTCTACGACCCACCCGGCCCGGCGGAGCTGCGGATCGAGCAGCGGTCCGAGGGCACCCGCCAGCATTAGGAGACTGTGCCGATGCCGACGTCGCGACCCACCTGCTAGCCAGAACGATGGGAGACAGCGAGTTTCATGTCCGGGATCGCCTTGCTCGTGGCGATCGGCGCGGTCCTCGCGCTGCTCGCCGGCTGGCGATCCACCTGGAGCCCTTGAGGCGAGTCGATGCTCTCGAGCATCACTCCGCTCGGCGAGCGGGGACGCAACGCGCGGTGGCCGCTGACCATCACCTACTACCTGATCGGCTCCGTCCTCGGCGGCTGCCTGATCGGCCTGACGGCCGGCCTGTCCGGCGAACTGCTGGCCCTGATCGGCACCGTGGCCGGTGTCAGCCTGCCGCCGGTCGTCCGGCTGGGTGTGCTGGCGGTCGCGGCTCTGGCCGGTGCGCTCCTCGACCTGCCCCGCTGGCGCAGCCGGTTGCCCACCATCCACCGGCAGGTCAACGAGGACTGGCTGGACACCTACCGTCCGTGGGTCTATGGGGGCGGCTTCGGGTTCCAGCTCGGGCTGGGCGTCGTCACGATCGTCACCAGCGCCTCGGTGTACCTGCTGTTGCTGCTCATCGTGCTGACCGGCAGCTGGCCGGCCGGCCTGGGGCTCGGGGCGCTGTTCGGGCTGGCCCGGGCTCTGCCCATCCTGAGGATGCGGACGGTCACCTCGCCGGACCGGCTCACCACGATCTTCCGCCGGCTGTCCGCGGCGGAGCCCAGAGCGCGCAGGACTGTCATAGCATCACAAATCGCTATCGCTGCGGCGACGGCCCTGTACATGGCGACGAGCCTCGCATCATGATCGGGAACCGCAGGCCCAGAGGGGAGTTCAGGTGAGGATCCAGGCACATGGGCTGGCGGTGGAGTCCGCGCAACCGGTCGACGCGCGGATCTACCGGCGCGAGTCGGTCAACGGAGACGAGACCCAGCCGATCGTCCACCTCTGCACGACCGCGATGCCGGAGGATCGAGGTGACTTCGGCAGCGGAGCCGTGGACCGACTCGGCCCCGAGGACGTCTTCGTCGGCCTCATCGAGTACAGCGCCGCCGAGACGGATGCGGCCCTGTTCCGGGCCGAGGGGCGCCCCCGGACGCTCAACCCGGACGACTTCAGTTCCCAGGCGCTGCAACGGGTTCAGGCCAACCAGTCCGGATGTCAGTACTGGTTCCGCGAAGGTGGACGACCGTTCTGCCTGTACGTCGTGCTCGGCAGTCACGCCAACCGTCGCCGGCTGATCCCCACGGCGGAGCAGATGATCGCCTCGCTGCGGGTGGAATCCGGCGACGAACCCGAGCCGGCCCCCACCCGATCACTGAAGACCCTGCCGCGCAACAGCTTCCGGCATCCCTGACGGTACGACCCAGGAGGAACGATGGCGATCATCGACGAAGTCCGTGGGCCGGCGCTGCCGGATCCGGGCATCGCGGCAACCCCGGCCGCGCCGGAGCCCCGAGCGGCACGACCACTCTCGATGCGGCTGGTGAACAAGCTCGGCGAACTGCTGCTGGCCAAGACCTCCCGGCGCGGCTTCCTCGCGACCACGGCGATGGCCGGCACCGCCCTGGCCGCCGCCCCGAAGACCTACGCCCTCACCCCGACGAGCGCCTACGCCGCCGTCTGCGGCGACGGCGCGTCCTGCAGCAGCGGCTGGACGGCCTTCTGCTGCACGATCAACGCCGGCAAGAACACCTGTCCGCCAGGCAGTCTCGCCGGCGGCTGGTGGAAGGCGGACGGCTCCGGCTTCTGCTGCGGCGGCGCCCGCTACTACATCGACTGTCACTACACGTGCAGCAACTGCAGCTCCGGCTGCGGCGGCTACAGCTCCTTCTGTCGCGCCGGCTGCCATCCCGGATCGTGCACCTGTGCCACCGGCGACTGCGACAAGCGGCGCACCAACTGCAACTACTTCCGCTACGGGCAGTGCAACACGCAGATCCCGTGCACCGGCCCGGTGCTGTGCCGGGTGATCACCTGCGCCCCGCCGTGGCAGCTCTTCAGCTGCACCACCTCGTCCAAGACCGACAACCGCACCGGCAATCACTCGGCGACCTGCCTGCCTGGGCAGGGATGTCTGCCCACGATCGACCAGTGGTGGTGGGACCGCGGCGGCCCCGGCTCGCCGATGGGCGGCTACGTCGACGGCGTGGTGACCGACCTGGGCGGCGGCAACAGCAAACGGACCTTCGCCAACGGCACCGTCTACAACATCGCCGGCCGCGGCATCGTCCAGGTGATGAACCCGATCGACCAGCGCTACCGCGCCGCGGGAGCCCACACGTCCGCACTCGGCTTCCCGCTGGCCAACGAGGAGACCGGGCCGGAGGGTGGCAAGTTCCAGCGTTTCGCCGGCGGCATGATCACCTGGCTGGCCCCGACGACCGACATCGTCATCCTCACCGGCGCCAACTACACGCGGTTCCGCGATCTCGGTGGCCTGGCCTCGCTCGGCTACCCGATGACGATGGGCCAGAGCGTGCCGGGCGGTATCCGGGACGTGTACGCGTCCTGCCGGGTCTACACCCGCAACAACGCCAGCTACGTCGTCGCCGGCGCCATCCTGTCCACCTATCTGGGCACCGGCGAGACCGGCGGGTCTTTGGGTTGGCCGACCAGCCGGGCCTACCTGGTGAACGCGAAGCAGTTCAGCGGCACGACGCCGGTCGTCAAGCCGCCCACCCGGGCGATGGACTTCGAGAAGGGCCGGATCGTCGTCGGTGAGGGTGTGCAGTACTTCTGAGGTCTGCTACTGCGCGAACTCGGTCAGCACGGCGTCGTTGAAGGGCGGCCAGACCTCGGCGGCCCAGGTGTCGAACCTGCGGTCGGTGAGGGCGACGCAGGCCAGGCCCGCGTCCGGGTCGATCCAGAGGAAGGTGCCGGCCGCGCCGAAGTGGCCGAACGTCCGCGGGGAGTTGCCCGACCCCGTCCAGTGCGGGCTCTTCCGGCCCCGGATCTCGAACCCGAGACCCCACGGGTTCGGCTCCTGCTTGCCGAAACCCGGGAGGACGCCGCGCAGTTCGGGATACTCCGGCACGGTCGCGGAGGCGAGCAGACCGGCGTCCACCAGGGTCGGCGCCTGCAGCTCGGCGGCGAACCGCACCAGATCCGCCACGCTGGAGTGGGCGCCGTTGCCCGGCCCGCCGGACGGCCCCACGATCGTGGTGGACGTCATCCCGAGCGGGGAGAGCACCGCCTCCCGCACGTAGTCGACGAAGGGGATCTCGGTGGCCTCGCTGATGACGTCGGCGAGCGCGCGGAAACCCGTGTTGGAGTAGATCCGGGTGCGGCCGGGGGCGGTGACGATGCGGTCGGTGTCGAAATCCAGCCCGGACGCGTGCGCCAGCAGGTGCCGCACGGTCGAGCCGTCGGGCCCGGCCGGGTCGTCCAGCTCGAAGGCCCCCTCCTGCAGGGCGATCAAGGCGGCGTAGGCGGTGAGCGGCTTGGTCACCGAGGCCAGCTCGTACACCAGCTCCGGGTCGCCGAACTCGGCGCGCACCGAGCCGTTCCGGGAGATCACGGCGGCCGAGGCATTCCCCACCGGCCAGGCGGCAATCAGATCCGCAGCACTGTCAGCCATGCCTGGACGATAGCCGTTGCAGCCGCATCAGTTCAGCCCGCGGCCGCTTGGGCTGGATCAGGTCGCCCGAGGAGCGACCCCGCCACCGCCTGCCCACCCACGGGCCCGCGTACTCGCGCGCCCAGCTCCAGTGCGAACGCAGACCGAGTTCGACCTTGTCCACGCCGGCGGC
>JBDIAG010000291.1:0-6007 GCA_039812305.1 Actinomycetales bacterium
GGGTCCGTATGACGTCAGCGTTTCATGGTGATCCGCCTGGGCAACCGGAGCGCGGGCCGTTCGCGCACGCACGTGTGACGCAGCGGCTTCATCCCGGGCTGACCAGCGTCATCCACCGCTTGACTGGGACGGCGCTCGAGTCGTCGTTCCTCGATCGCACGGTCGAGGTGTCGACATTGGGGGTGCTGGGTGACCCGATCGATCGAGCCGAGGCGCTGGTCGCGCATCGGTGGGTTCTCGAGCGGGCGGACGGCGACGGCTTGCCGCTGACCGCGTCCGGCTATCTGAAGCCCGTCGATGTGCAGGCGCTCGCGGCGGTGATGCCGGGGATGCAGGACTGGCTGTTCAAGATCACCCGTGAGATCGACACGCATCCGGTGCTGTACTTCCGTGAGTACCTCAAGGCCATCGGCCTGATCCGCAAGTACAAGGCGTCGCTGCGGCTGACGAAGACCGGTCGTGCTGGTCTCGCCGACGTCGATGTGCTGTGGCAGCACCTGGCTGGCACGCTGGTTCCGAGCAGGTCCGCGTCCGAAACTGAGGCGGGCATCGTCGTCCTCGTTCATATGGCGACCACGCAGGGGCGTCTTGATCTGGGGGCGATTGCGAAGACGCTGGCCCTGCTCGGCTGGTCGCATCGGGACGGGACGCCGGTCGACGATCGCGACGTGTACCCGTTCTGGAACGACCTGTGGAACGCGCTGGGCAACGTCGGTGAGCCGGAGCCCGGCGACGTGGTCGACCGGAATCTCAGTGCTGCCGCCCAGGTCCTCGTCCACGATGCGCTGTTCGCGGAGGTCGACGCCGGGCCGGTCGGCTGACTGGCGCGTGTCAGCGCCGAGCATCCGGCCACCGGCCGAGCATCCAGTTGCTGGCCGGGCATCCGGCGATATCCGGCTGCTGGGCAGCTACCTGGATGCCGGCGCACCTTCCGGCCACCCCTGCTACGTTGTCGCTTATGGCGTATACGGCCGCAGCTCTGCACCAGGTGGCCAAGACGTATCGTCAGGGCCGGAGGAGGTCGACCGTCCTGCGGGATGTCACACTCACCGTCGGCGAGGGGGAGTTTCTCGCGATCCAGGGGCCTTCCGGGTCCGGTAAGTCGACCCTGGTGCGCATCCTGGGGCTGCTCGATCCTCCGTCCGAGGGGCATGTCGAGCTGTTCGGTGAGTATCTGCCGCGCAGTGATCGCGCGCTGTCTCGGCTCCGCAACGAACTGCTGGGGTTCGTGTTTCAGGATTACCGGCTGGTACCCCACTACAGCGCGCTGCAGAATGTCGCCGTCCCGCTCAAGGTCTTCGGCGCCAACCGTCGTACCCAGCGGCGACGCTCCGCCGAGCTGCTCGACCTCGTCGGGCTCGGCGATGCCCTGCGGCAGAAGGCCAGTCAGCTTTCCGGCGGGCAGCAGCAGCGGGTGGGCATCGCCCGGGCACTCGCCCTGCAACCGCGGATCCTCATCGCCGACGAGCCGACCGGCAACCTCGATTCGGTGACGGGCGCGAAGATCCTGGACATTCTCGCGAACGTCCACGACGAACTCGGCACGTCCGTCGTCATGGTGACGCACAGCCAGGACGTGGCGAGCATGGCCGACCGGGTCGTCACCATCCGCGACGGCAGAGTGGAGTCCTACTAGGCATGCGGCTGCTCGACTATCTCGGTACGGCCATCCGCGACATCGTTACCCAGCCCCTGCGCTGCCTGCTCACCGTCAGCGCCATCACGCTGAGCAGCGCTCTGCTGGTGACCCTGGTGACGCTCGGCGTGACCACCCGCGGGGCGATCATCAACCACGTCACGCGAGGCAATTCGCTCTCGACGGTGGTGGTGAGCACGAACAACGTCGTCGGCAGCGGACTGTTCAGCGCACGAGTACAAGAGGAACGCGAGAACGCCGAGAAGCTCACGGACGACGTCGTCGGCCAACTCGCCACCATTCCGCATGTCGTCTCGGCCACTCCCCAGGTGTCGATGTGGGAGCTGAGAAGCCTTCAACTCGAAGGGACCAGCACCTCCTACCTGGCCACCGCGATGGCCACCTCACGAGACGCCTTGAGGCAGAACACACTCGCGGCCGGAGAATGGTTCGACAACGACGACACCGCCCCACGAGTCGTGCTGGGGGACGCGTACCTGCGCGCCTTGGGAATCAGCGACCCGGAGTCGGTCATCGGCGACCAACTCACCTTCACTACCGTCGCCGGATACCGGGGCGTCGGCGCCGAGATCCCCGCCTGGAATGCCGACGCCGACACCCGACGCGCCTTCGACAAGACGAAGACCACGTTGACGGCGACCGTCGTCGGAGTCACCGCTCCGACCACGTCGGACAATCGGGTGTACCTCCCGATGGGCTGGGGACGGCTGGTCAGCTCGCCCCGCACCGCCACTCCGGACGGTGAGACGACGGTCGACTCGATGGCGCGCAACGGCTACACCAACATCGTCCTCGCCACCGACTCGAAGGACTCGGTCGCCTCGGTCGCCAACGCCGTGACCCAGCTCGGCTTCGGCGTCATCACCTACGAGGCCCAGATCAAGCAGATCAACCAGCTCTCCCAGGTGATGTGGATGATCCTCGGCTCGGTGGCGCTGATCAGTCTCATCAGCGCCTCGCTCGGCATCGTCAACACGCTGTTGATGTCGGTCTCCGAACAGAAGCACACGATCCGGATCTGGCGGGCCTCCGGCGCCAGCCGGGGCCTCATTTCCCGGCTGTACATCCTGGAGGCGATCATCCTCAGCCTGATCGGCGCGGCCATCGGTGCCGCCATCGGGGCCATCGCCTATCGGCTGATCGCCGACCGGATCGAAGCCGTCATGAGCGGCCAGGGCTTCGGCCTGCTCCAGCTCGCGGACGTACCGACCTGGATCCTGGGCGGCAGCGTCCTCGTCTCGGTGGTGCTCGCCATGCTGGCCGCGCTCTACCCGGCCCACGTCGCGGCCAGGAAGATCGGCGCCGCGTAGCCGGCCGGCGAACCGGGCGCTCCGCTCGCCCCGCAGGTAAGCGCAAGTGCGTAGCAGAATGTGCGCGTAGGACGGAAGGAGGCGCGCTGTGGCCGGGAAGGCGATGACAGTCGCGGACGTCTTTGCTGTTCCAACCGGCTGCCGACTCCTTTCCACGTTACCCGCGGGAGTCTCTGCCGCTCGCCGCGCCCGGTGTGTTCACGGCGGTGGCTGACGCCGCGGACCAGGTCAACTACTCGTTCACCAAGCGGGCAGCGGCACTTCGAAGCACCGGAGCTCCCTGACGTAGCTGACAACCGCGGGGAGTCTGAGGACGGAACCGGCCGAGTGGGTTGAGTCGCGGGGGCAACTGGCCGATGACGCTGGGACGACATGTCTTGGAGGGGCGATGTACTGCGGCTGGTGTGGAAGTGTGCGATCGAGCGGCGACGGGCCCTGCGGCAACTGTGGTCAATCGAACGTGCCGCAGAACAGCGCCGCGCAGAGCACCGTCCCGATGCCGGTGACGCCGCCGGCGGACGACTGGGAGGCGCCCACCTTCCCGGTGCCGTCGAGCGAGCCACAGCCTCTCCGGGTCAACCTGAGCAAGGGCGGTCCGGCGCGGTCGTCCCACGTCGAGCCCACCGTGGCGAATCCCGTATCCGGTCCGGTGCCGTCGTTCCTGGGTAGCAGCGGCCCAGCCACCCCTGCGGCCACGCCGAATTCCTCGGCGGTCCCCACCGGCCCGACTCACCCGACCGGCCCGGCTCATCTGGCCAGCCCGGGGGCGCCCTTCGCCGGCCCGGCGACTCAGGCCGCCCACACCACACCGATGGTCGACGCCGGCCCGCCGGCTCGTCGCAACGGGCCGATCATCGGCCTGGCCGTCGCCGGTCTCGCCGTGGTCGTGTCGCTCGCCGTCGTCGTCGGTGCCTTGGCGTGGTCCGCCGCCCAGGACCGCACCTCGCAGGTGGCCGCGGCCGTCACGGATTCGTCCACGGCGGAGAGTCAGCCGACTCCATTGGACTACACGCCACCGGCCGACAACGGGTACGGCAACAATGAGAACGACGGCACCGCATCCGAGTGGGACGACGAGACGCAAGGCTCCGAGGAGCTTTCGCGGGTGGCCGGCAGCAATCTCACGGTCGACCTTCCCAGTGGGGGAGTGAGCGGCGAGGACCTGGCCGCGGTGCAGACCCTCGTGCAGCACGGAGACCTGATCAACACCGGCGACTATTCCGAGGCCTGGTCGCTGCTGTCCAGGGCCTCTCAGACCCGGGCCGATTCGTTCAGTGACTGGCGCTCGGGCATCCGCACGTCGGAATGGCAGCAGCTCAGCATCAATTCCGTCTATGTCACCGGCGACAGCGCCCTGGTCGACACTCAACTCACCACGACCCAGGATGCCGAGTACGGCAACGGCAACTCCTGCCTGGACTGGTCCCTCACCTATTACCTCGTGAAGTCCGGCAGCAGCTGGCGCATCGACAAGGCGAAAGGCGACTCCGTCGCCTGCTGAGAGTCCCGCCGGTGAGGCGTGATCCCGCGCGGATTCCGCCTGCGCACCCACGCGCACGCGGTGCTAGCGTGTGCGAATGGAGTCCTGGGACGTCCTGCAACGGCACTTCGGGGGTCTGACTGCCGACGAGGTGGATGCCGAGCTGGCGGGCGTGCCGGCGACCGGTGCATCGCCGGCATCGCAGGAGGCGGCGGATTACCTGGCCCGTCATGGCGGTCCCGATCTGCAGGGCGTGACCGTGCGTGGCGAGATCCACCAGCGGCGGGCACTGGTCGCGGCCCGCACCTTGTCCGAGTCCGTGCGTTCCGCCTTGACTCTCGACCAAGTGGCGCAAGAACTGGGTCTGTCCAAGTCCCGCGTTTCTCACCGGCTTTCCGACGGCGGTCTCTGGGCTTTCACGGTGCAAGGCCGCCGCTATTTCCCGCGCTGGCAGTTCATCCCCGACGGGGAGGTGCTACCCGGTATGACGACGATCGTTCCCGCGATTCCCCCGACTCTGCACCCGCTGGCTCTCGAGGCGTTCATGACCGCGCCTCAGACGGCCTTCGATGGACGCTCTCCGGTGGAATGGCTGGCGGGCGGCGGCGATCCGACCGTCATCGCCGACTGGCTCACGGGCATGGCTCACGGGTGACCTCCCACCCGAAGCGCCCCCGGCTCCCGCGGCGAAGACTCGACCACGAAGATGACGACGTCGTCTCGGTGGCCGATCCGCTGTGGCGTGTTCATGTCACCACCGGGCCGTATGTCTTGGCCTGGAACGCGTTGCGGTACTGGGGGCCCGCGGCGAACTGCCGATGGGATCCGCATCCCCTGCCGACCGGTGTGCATGCCCGGGACGGGATCATGTACACGGCTCCCGATCTGGCCACCGCCGTCGTCGAGACCTTCCAGGCAACACGCATCATCGATCCCGTGCTGGGTGCCCCGAAGGCCACCTCGTGGACGCCGTCCAGGCCGTTGCAACTGCTGAACCTCACCGATGACTGGTTCCTGCGCAACGGAGCATCCGCCGCGCTGATGTACGCGCCCCAGTCGACGTGTCGCGCCTGGGCCCGCGCCATCCGCGAGACCTGGCCGCACCTCGACGGCCTGCGGACCCTCAGCACTCTGACCGGCCGGGCCAACATCACGCTATGGACGCCCGCCGCGGACGCCTTTCCCCCGTTGCCGTCGTTCTCCGAGTACCTCCACGAGGATCTGCTGTGGGACAAGCTCGATCACCTTGCGCAGCGGTACCGGGGAGCCGGGTACCGCCTCATCTAACCGATATGCGCCCGTGTCCACCACGCCACCTCCGAGCCCCCGTCCGGAGGAAAACTGGTGCTGAGCAACACAAATGCTCCGCTCGGTATCGAGTAGCGGGGTCGCGGTGACTCCTCATTGATCGGCTCATTGACGGCGCCGACGACTGAGGCCCGGCATCCACCCGGCTGTCTGGGGTCTCAGACGCCGGCCGGGCGGGGCGGGTAGCCACGACGGGCAAGACCAGATGACATGGACGCATGGCAGTTCTCCCTCCAGGACACGCGTCCTTCG
>JBDIAG010000292.1:0-5988 GCA_039812305.1 Actinomycetales bacterium
ATCTCGGCGACGACCTTCTCCAGAACGGCCGACGCCTGCGCCTTCTCCGCGCGGGACGTGGCGTTGAGCCGCTCGGTCAGCTCGCGTTCGACCACCCGCGAGACGATCCCGCGCACGGCGGAGGTGCCGAGCACCTCCTTGGTCTGGCCCTCGAATTGCGGTTCGGCCAGCCGCACGGTCAGCACCGCGGTCAGGCCGGCGGTGACGTCGTCCTTCTCGAGCTTGTCGTTGCCGGACTTGAGCCGCCGCGAATTGGCGTCGACCACCTTGCGCAGGGTCTTGACCAGAGCGGCCTCGAAGCCGGCCAGATGCGTGCCGCCCTTGGGCGTGGCGATGATGTTGACGAAGCTGCGGACCGTCGTGTCGTACCCGAGCCCCCAGCGCAGCGCCACGTCGACCGTGCATTCGCGTTCGACCTCGGTCGGCTCGAGGTGGCCCATCGCGTCGAGCACCGGCACGGTTTCCGAGAAGTGGCCGGTGCCATTCAGACGCCAGGTGTCGCAGATCGCCTCATCGGGTGCCAGATGCTCGACGAACTCGGCGATTCCGCCCTCGTGGTGGAACACCTCCTCGCTCGGCCCGGTCTCCCCCGGCGTACCGGGCAGGCCGCGTTCGTCCCGGACGACCAGTTTCAGCCCGGGAACCAGGAAGGCGGTCTGTCGCATCCGGGTGACGAGCTCGTCGTAGGTGAAGGTGGCGTCCTTGGTGAAGATCTGGCTGTCCGCCCAGTACCGGATGCGGGTGCCGGTGACGCCCCGTTTGGCTCTCCCGACCACGCGTAGCTCGGACTGGTCGGTGAACGGGGTGAACGGCGAGGCGGGGCTCGGCCCGGCCGGCGGATCGTCGAAGATGCCCGGCTCGCCGCGGCGGAAGCTCATCGCATAGGTCTTGCCGGCCCGGTCGACCTCCACGTCCAGACGGGACGAGAGCGCGTTGACGACACTCGCCCCGACACCGTGCAGGCCTCCGGAGGCCGCGTAGGATCCCCCGCCGAACTTGCCGCCGGCGTGCAACTTGGTGAAGACGACCTCCACCCCGGACAGACCGGTCTTCGGCTCGGCGTCCACCGGGATTCCGCGACCGTCGTCACAGACCAGAACCGAGCCGTCCGGGTGGAGCACGACCGAGATGTTCTGAGCGTGCTGGTCGAGCGCCTCGTCGACGCTGTTGTCGATGATCTCCCACAGGCAGTGCATGAGCCCGCGGCCGTCGGTCGAGCCGATGTACATGCCCGGCCGTTTGCGGACCGCCTCCAGGCCCTCGAGCACGGACAGGTGCCGGGCGGTGTACTCCCCGGCCCGTCCGCGACCCGTACCGGAGGTGCTGCGCGTCGAGTTCCTGGTGGCCACCTCAGCAGAGTATTGCCCACCCCGGCGCGAGACGGACAGGCACGGCGGGAAAAGGGTTCTCAGACCTCGAGGACGAGCGCACGGAACCGGGCCCGGAACTCAACCGGCGGCGCCCTGCCAGACAGCGATCCCCCAGGCGCTGGCCGCCAGGAGGGACGATCCGATGTCGATGAGCATGATGAGACCGACGGCTGCGAGCGCCGCCTTCGTCGCCACCCAGGTGGCGTCCCACTCCCGGTGCCGGTTGTACTCGACCAGGGTGAGGCCGGCGACGAAGCCGATCGCCAGCCCCACGACGGGCACGACGAAGAAGCCGACCACCCCCGCCAGGCCGGCGACGACGAGACTCGATTTCGGCACCCCCGACGCCACCATCCGCTTGCCCGCGGTCAGGTACTTGACCACTTCTCCGATCGCGAGCAAGGCGATGACGATGCCGAGCGTCACCCAGCCGGCGGTGGTCTGGACGACGATGGCCCAGATCAGCACCGAGCCGGCGATCAACAGCGTGCCGGGCAGTACCGGGACGACCGTCCCGATCACACCGACGGCGATGGCCACCCCGCAGAGCAGGGTCGCGAGGTCGTTGCCACTCATGGCCTGGCCATCACCGCTTTATCAGAACAATCCGCAGAATCGACGAGATGCCGGGCGAAAGCCACGAGCCGCGTCGGCCTCAGTCGTTGGCGCCTTCGAGGAGACGTGCGGACTCGTCGGTGATCTCGGCGTCCATCGCTCGCAGTTTGGCGTCGTACTCGCGACCGTGGTGGGCGCAGAACAGCAACTCAAGACCAGAAGTCAGGATGACGCGGACGTAGGCCTGTGCGCCGCAGCGGTCGCACCGGTCGGCGGCGGTGAGCGTTTCGTGGGCTAGTGCGGTAGTCACGATGTCCTCCTCCTGGTGCGGACGTGCATTGTCTGAAGTCCGCAGCGTGCGGCTCTCATGTCGTTCGGACGGCCGGTCCCTGCTGTGCGTTCCTTGCCATCGGTCAGGCCAGGGCTCCGGCCCCGCGGAGTAACCGCTGCGGCCCGGCACCGACGTGGTTGGCGTCGGCGGTCGACACTGCTCGTTCTGCTATGCGCCACCGTGGGGTGTGCGCCTCACCGGAGCAGGATCTGCACTTACAGACTGTTCAACCATCTCACCACACGCCTTCGTTCCCGGGGCGCACAAAGATTCGTGTTCGCCCACCGCGTAGCCGGATCGTTGTCTTACCAGGCGACAATCGCGGCAGACATGGCCATACCCGGTTCCACTCGGACCAAACGCGATCCACCGGACCGAACGGTCACGATCGCCCGCCCGCGCCCGTACCGAAGCGTCACCCGGATGCCCGGCCGGAGCCTGGCATTCTCCGGCGACGGTGACACGGAGTGTTCATCGGGGCTCCGCCATGCAGCGCCATTCCGGCAATCGGGCTTCAGCCCGAACACGACCTTCCCCGATACCCCTGGCACGGCGAGCGGCCCGCCGACCGAGCCGCAGTCCTATCGCCGATCGCACAAGGAGATCCCATGAAGTACTTCAACTGTTCCGACCTGGTCGACGGCTGCGACGTCGTCTTCCGTGGCCTCGACGCCGACGGGATCGTCGGCCGTGCCAGCGAGCACGTGGAGAACGTCCATGGCCTCAGCGGAGTCTCCGACCGGATTCTCGCCGCGGTGCACTGACGGCCCGCGGGCACGGGCCGTTCGATCGGCAGTGGCTGGTGGGGGCGCCTGCCCCCTGCTCGTCCTCACCAGCCGGCCGCCGATCTCGTTGTTCCTCCTTCGCATCAGCCGAGTTGCTGATCGATGAAGCACCACCGCCATCCCTCGCCGATCTCGAAGCTGCGGATCACCGGGTGACCACTGTCCTGGAAGTGCAGGGTGGCATGCCGGCCGGGCGAGGAGTCGCAGCAGCCGACGAAGCCGCAGGTCATGCACAGTCGTAGGTGGACCCACGCGGTTCCCTCCACCAGGCACTGCTCACAGCCACGCCGGGTGTGGGGCGCCGGGGAGTGACGGGCCGCCTTCAAGTGTTCGCAGAGCGTCGGCCGCGACGCGGTCAGCATCTCCGGATGCTCGTGCAGCCCGCGGTTGAGGTTGGCGGCCACCAGCGCCTCCTCGACGTCCATCGTGGCGAGCACCCGCTGGACGACGTCATGCGGGGTCTCGCCGGCGTCGCGGATCCTGAGGACCTCTTCGCGCTGGGCGCGCAACTGTTCCAGCAGCAACTCCGCGTGGCGCTGACTGGGCGTCTTCGCCGTCGGATCGCCGAGATGCTCCCAGGCGGAGTTGGCCCGGGCCTGGGCCCGTTCCAGCAGAGCCTGCACGATCGGCTCGTCGCCCTCCTGGTGTTCCATCCGCTCCAGCCGGTCCATGCCCGCCCGGGTCGAACGCTGCAGCAGTTCGGCTTCGTACAGGACGTCTTCGGCGGGATCCGCCGCGGCGAGCCCGAGCCGGCGCACCACCCACGGCAGGGTGGCCCCCTGCAGGAGCAGCGTGCCGGCGGTGACCACCAGGGCGAAGATCAGCAGCACCTCGCGATGCGGCGTCTCGGCGGGCAGGGTCAGCGCCGCCGCCAGCGTGACCACTCCGCGCATGCCGGCCCAGGAGACGACGACACCGGTCTGCCAGGGGGCTTGCGGGGTGCGCACGCCGGGGATCTTGCGGAGCACCCGCTGCACCGGGAAGACCCAGATCGGCCGCAACAGCACGACGGCCAGGTACGTCGCCACGCAACCGAGCACGATCCGGCCGGTGGACAGGCTGGAGGCGGCCACCAGCGAGACGATCGTCCACAGCTGCAGGCCGATCAGCAGGAACACCGCGTCTTCCAGCACCGACTGGATCGTGCGCCAGATCGTCCTGGTGAAGACCCGTGACTCGGCCGTCTGGACGACCGGCGCGACATGCCCCATCAGCAGCCCGACCACGACCACGGCGAGCACTCCGGACGCCCCCGCACTGCCGATGTGGAACTCCTCGGCCGCGGCGAACGCGATGAACGGGGTGAGCAGCGAGATCGCCGTGTCGGTCACCGGATCGGTGACCCGGCGCCGGATGCGCTTGGCCGCCCACGCGACCGCCAGGCCGACCAGCAGACCGCCACCGGCGGAGACGATGAAGCCGCCCACCACCTGAAAGGCGCTCACCGCCCCGGCCATCGCGGCCACCGACGTACGCAGCAGCACGAGCGCCGTCGCGTCGTTGACGAGACTCTCGCCCTCCAGGATCGTGGTCAGCCCGCGGGGCAGACCCACCCGTTTGCCGATCGCGGACGCCGCGACGGCATCGGGCGGGGCGACGACCGCGCCGATCGCGAAGCCGGCGGCGAGCGGGAGCCCCGGGATGATCCAGTGCAGCAGAAAGCCCACCCCGACGGCGGTGAAGATCACCAGACCGACCGAGAGCAGGCCGATCGGCCTGACGTTGCTGCGGAAGTCGAGCAGGGACGTCTGCAGCGCGGCCGCGTACAACAGCGGCGGCAGGATGCCGACGAGCACCAGCTCCTCATTGAGCTCGACATGCACGAACGGGGACGCCGCCGCCCCGACCACGGTGAGCAGCAGCGGCGCCGGCACCCCGATCCGATTCGCCAGCGAGCGGCCGGCGACCACGACCGCGAGAACGCCGACGATGACCATGGTGATGTGCACGCGGGCATCGTGGCACGGGGCACCGACATTCGGCCCGGGAATGGGTCGTCTCCGTGCGGTGCCCGTGGCCCCGACGGCCGAGTGTCGGTGGATGCGGCTAACGTCGAGCACACGAGATCCCCCGAGATCGGAGCAGACGATGACCACGCACACCCTGGGCGGCAACCCCGCCGGTGCGGCCACGCTGTTCGGCGGCGCGACCCCGGGCCACGCCCGCGACTTCGCCGATCGTCACATCGGCACCAGTGGCGTCGAGCAGGAGACGATGCTGGCCGTTCTGGGCTATCCGGATCTGGAGTCGCTGATGGCGGCCGCCATCCCGGCCGGAGTCCGCAGCCCGGCCGCGAGACTGCCCGCGCCGATGTCCGAGACCGCGGTGCTGACCGCACTGCGGGCCCTGGCCGCGCAGAACCCCACCGGTGAGCCGATGATCGGGCTGGGCTACCACACCACGATCACTCCGGCGGTGATCCGGCGCAACGTGCTGGAGAGCCCGGCCTGGTACACCGCCTACACCCCCTACCAGCCGGAGATCTCCCAGGGCCGGCTGGAGGCCCTGCTGATCTTCCAGACCCTCATCGCCGACCTGACCGGTCTCGACATCGCCAACGCCTCGATGCTGGATGAACCCACCGCCTGCGCGGAGGCGGTGTCCCTCATGCGGCGCGCCACCAAGAACCGGCCGGAGCGCGTTCTCGTCGACCGCGATCTCCTCCCGCAGACCCTGGCGGTGATCCGCACCCGATGCGAGCCGGTCGGGGTGGAGGTCGTGGAGTTCGATCCCGCGGGCCCGATCGAGGAGATCCTGGCGACCGAGGCGTTCGGGCTGCTGCTGTCCTATCCCGGCCAGCTCGGTGCGGTCCGCGATCATCGCGGGCTCACGGCGGCGGCACACGAGCGCGGCCTGCTCGTCGCCGTCAGCGCCGACCCGCTGGCGCTGACGCTGTTGGAGGCGCCGGGCACCTGGGGTGCCGACATCGCCGTCGGGAGCGCCCAGC
>JBDIAG010000293.1:0-5980 GCA_039812305.1 Actinomycetales bacterium
CGAGGACCAGAGCACGAAGGATGGCGGTTCTACTGACGGCGCCGGTGCAGTGTCAGGCCAGTGGCGCGCAACTCGACGAAGTCAGCGACGCCGAACGCCGTGACGATGTCGTCGTGGTGGGCTGTGATGTGCGCGAGCAGTTCCCGGTTACGCATATTCCCCAGCGCGATCTGAAGAAGTTGTGCCGGACGGCCAGTCACCTCGTAGCTGTGCCGGAAGTCGTCATCCTTGGTCACCACGATCCGGCTGTCACGGTCGGCGAACGCGATGATCTCGGCATCCGGCGTGTCGCCCGCCCTGGGCAACCGCTTCACATGGATCGCATCGTGGCCCAGCCCAACCAGATGCCGCGCCAGTGCATCCGGTAGTTGCGCATCAATGATGAACCTCATCCGGGTCGGCCAGCGATCAGGCTACGAATGAACGGACCTGGGCGCCGCCAGCCACGTTCGCTGCGTACTCCAGCGCAGCCAGCACGTCGTCGTGAGTCAACTCGTCGTACTCGCTGAGTAGCTCCTCAACGGTCTCACCCGCACCGAGCAGTTCCAGGATGACCCGCACGGTCACGCGCGTGCCACGGATGCGTGGCTTGCCATGCACGATCTCGGGATCGATCGCGATGCGATCCAGACGGCTGACAGGCGACCTCATGCAACCTAGTGTCGCACGTGGTCACAAACGGGGGTGAGCAGATAGCGGGTGGGCAGAGCTTCGCGCGTTCACCAAGCGTCCACCCAGCTGAACCGTCGGCGCACTCCGCTTCGATCAGGCAGACAGCCTCCGTGGCGTGCCTCAGTTCGTGTTTTGCAGTTCTGTTTTGCAGTTCTGTTTTGCAGTTCCGCACATCCTCCGTGCAAACTGCAAAACTGCAAAACACGGATGACGCCGAGGCTGGCAGTCGTCGACGGAGCGGCGGTGGATCTGTCGGACGAGGGCCTGTGCCGAACCACCAGAGCGTCCAGCTCAATTGTCGCCCCAGCGAGGCGACAATCCGGTGCCGCGGGATCGGGGACGACGCTAGCGACCAGATCGGGCTCGGCTCGCGAGCGCGGCGCAGCGGCCGTCCGGTGTCAGGTTGTGATCTCGACCGTGGGTTGGACTTGCTGGTAGACGGGTGTCCAGAGGTCGACCTCGACCTCTGGCGATTCGATGCTGACGACGAGCGAGTAGTCCGCGCCGTGGTCGCTCTGGTCTTGGTTGGCTTGGCTCTTCCCCCACCCGGCAACCGGATAGACGGCGATGGCTCCTTTGCTTGCAAGGTCCACTGCTCGTCCGGTCCAGATATCTGTATGTCGTGAGCCGGGGGCCTGCTGTGTGCTGTCGAACAGCCAGCCCTTTTCCGTGTCGAGTGACAGTGGCCGCATGCCCTCGGCACGGGCACGTGCGTTGATTCTCTGGCGGAAGGACTCGACGCTGTCCTCCGGACGTCGCGTCGCGAACCTGAGCCCGTGCGACGGGTAGATGTAGCGGCCCGTCCAGCCGCGACTGGAGGGATTGGGCTCGATGAAGTAGGACAAGGTGACCCTCAGGCGCACAAGTGTCTCGCCCAGAGCTTCCAACTCTGGAATAGGCCACGGGAGCTGGTGGAGGTTCATCTCCCGGGCCTTTCCGGCATCGCTCCGCCCGTCACGAACAGCCCGGCGTAACGTGGCTGTTCGCGGTCGAGGTAGGTGAATTTGGGGTCAGTGTCATCGATCCCGCGGCCGAAGCTGAGCGCGTCGATCGACGCGGACCAGGATGTCGGCCGCCCCGCTTCGAAACCCTTAACGTACGGTCCGCGCCGCCTGCGCCATGCCACGCGGCATCGACGCCGACATGGCATTGGACGCGGTCTGCGCCGCACTCCCGGCAGCACACTCCAACGTCAGCTTCTGGGCGGGACTGGACGCCTCGAACTATCGGGCCATGGGATTGAATGTCCACATGCCCACACGCTTCGACGACCTGGCCCAGACGTTCACCGTGTCGGACGTCGGCATCCTCATCTTGGAGGCAGTCCCCGTTCTCCACGCTCGTGGCCACCAGCGGTTTCGTGTCTTGCCCGCCATGTCCACCGGAGGAGTACATGGCCCGGTATAAGACCTGATGGATCTGGTCAGCTCTGACGATGCTCCCGATCGCCTACGCCGACTACTTCGACTACTTCGACGATCAAGAGGGGTGGGAGATCGGGTGGGATCCAGGTGCCTCCGAAAGGTCACGAGGCCGAGAGGAAGGTTGGTCACATGGACGAGGTCCTAGCTCCGGCCCACGCTGAGGTTTCGGCGAGTGCCGTGTCTGCCCAGATCAGCAATACGCACAACTCGGTCGCGTTCGAGTTGATGCTGGAAAACCTGTTCCTCAGCGAACTTCTCCAGGAGATGTGGTTCGCTCGCCGGCAGGTTGTCGACGTACTGCACTCGCCGGTCGACGCGTACGGGTACGACCTGGTGTTGCAATGCGGCCGGGTCACGCGACACGTTCAGTTGAAGACGAAGCGGTTGACTGGCAAGACCGCCACGTGCAAGCTCAGCACGCTCCTCTACAACCAGCCTGCGGCGTGCGTCGTGGTGCTCGAATGGAATATCCCGCCAGGAGAGTCCCGTCTCGCTCTGACCTATCGCTGGTTCGGGGGTGGGCCCGACGAGCAAATTCCCAGCCTCGGCAACAAGCTTGCCAAGCACACCAAGGGTGACTCTCAGGGCATCAAGAAGGAGAAGCCGCTTCATCGAGTGATCGCGCTTGGTAAGTTCGACAAGGTCTCGTCGATGGGCAGCATCGCCGAGCGTCTCTTCGGGCCAGCGGATCGCTTGAGTGGCGCGTGAGGCCGCACCGAACACACGGCTGGCCGGCTATGCTTCGCAGATCCATCGCGCACCCGCCGCCCACAGTCTGATGCCGCCGACAGTGCGTCGGCCTCTCTAATCAACGCGAGTTCAAGACCGGGAAAGGGCGCAAACGAGATGTACGTCCCGCCCGTGTCAGGTTCGTCAGGGTCAAGTCCTCGGGTCGTGCCGCCAGCGCGCTCTGATACTCGTTGGTCGGTCGGCGCCCGTGCCGCTGGCGGTCACCGGTGAAACTCGGGTCGGCGTCACTGCCAGCGCCGGTTGACGCGAGTATGAACGGTTCAGGACGGGGAGGGCCGGCACGACAATGTGCAACCACGGCGTCGCCGCCGCCATGGAACAACACCTCCAACCCCCCGGTTCTTGACTCATCCCGTACCGATCCGACCTCACCACGAAGATGACGCCCCGGCCAGGTAGGCAGACCGCGATCAGGAGATCGGGGGACGGATAAGGGGATACGGGGACAGCCCACCACCCGAAGAGGAGTGACCGCGGCGAACGAAGAGAGCCCCAGACACGTTGGCGTCTGGGGCTCTTTCGTCGCTGTCTCAACGAGCGCGCCCGGAGGGACTCGAACCCCCAACCTTCTGATCCGTAGTCAGATGCTCTATCCATTAAGCTACGGGCGCTGGGCACCGGCGAACCGGCACGATCAGAGATACTACCGGACACCCCGGCCAGGCCGAAACCGAGTTCTCCCGGCCGCCGTGGACACAGCGCAGTGGCCGAGCGGAACAGACCTCAGCCCGCCACGATCGGCGCACCCACGCAGGCGACGAGCAGCAGGGTGACCAGGGCTTCGATGGCCGAGTCCGCCGGGTCGGGGCCGTGCAGCTGGTCGACCAGGCCGGCGATCCGAGTGGCGCCGGAGTCCCGGCAGCGCCTGGCCAGATCCGCCAGTTCCGGGGAGTCGTCGACCCGGGCACGACCCAGTCCCGACACCAGCACGCCGCCCAGGTGACGGGTCACGTCGGCCAGGATGGCGGCCTCGGAACGAGCCGGGAGCGTCTCCAGAGTCTGGACCGGCAACCCACCCTCGCCCGGCGATCCCAGGCTCACCCGAGGTTGGACGGCCTGGGCACCGCAGGTGACCAACAGCGGGTCTACGACGGCTCCGGTCCCGGCGGACCAGCGCCAGCGTCCCGAGACCCACACCGGCTCCTTCGTCTCCGCGGCCCGGCCGAGCAGGGTGGCCAGCGCGTCGAGGCCCGCGCTGCTCCGGCTGGTCCAGGCGGCGGCCAGCGTCAGCGGAGCACCCCGCGCATCGAGAAGGCCGGCCTGCAGCTGCTGCGCCACCGGGTCGAACCGAGGAGCACCGGGCACGGTGGCCCGCACCGCCGCCAGGCCGGTCGCGACGGAACGGGCGTCGAGCACCCTGGGCAGCCGGGTCTGAAGCCGGCCGAGGTCGTCCAGACTGCCTGCCACGTGCGGTGGCCCGAGTGCGCTGAAGTCGCTGCCGGGCAGCACGGACGCCTGCCGCCCCACCGACAGCTCGCCGTTCCCGTCCCGGCTGCCTCGGGTGAGCAACACCTGTCCCGCGCCCCACTCGGCGAGCGGCACGCCGGCGATCCGCACCTGGGCGAGCCGGTGGCCGGAGGACGGCTTGGCCGGATCCTCCGTTCTGGTGCGGGTCAGGCCGCACGCGGTTCCGGTTCTCGCGTCGACGAGCACGGCCCGCACCAGTGGACGTCCCTCGCGCTCGATCACCTCCGTGCCCATGCCCATCAGCCGCGCCGACCGCAGCCGGGTGCTCCCGGTCGCCGCGGTGCCGGCCACCAGCCGATCCGGCACTCGCCCCGGCCGCCGGGATCGCAGCGAACGCAACCGGGCGAATGCCTCCCCCAGCAACTCCACCAGACCCTCGCCGGTGAAGCGCGCGTCGGAGGCGGCATAGCGTCCGAGCTCTTCACCCACCTCCCCCAGGACGCCGGCCAGTGCGTGCAGACCGGCGGCCTCGCACTGCCGGGCCAGACGGTCCAGTGGCGTACCCAGCACCCGATGCGCCGCGTCCACCCCGACGCTCACGAGATCCCGCAGACACGCCTCCACCTGACCGAGCAGTTCGTCGCCGGCACGCCAGTCCTCCCCCGTGACGAACAAGCCGGCGGACGAGTCGAGCGCGGGCCGTCCTCTCGCCGCCCAGACGGCCAGCGCGACATGCAGACACGGCGCCGCCGCGTCGCAATCGCACCGGGCGTAACCGAGATCGGCGCCGAGCAGGAATCGGACCGTCACGGAGACCGGGTGATGCAACCGCACGACAGCGATCGCCCCTCGCGAGACCTGCGCCAGCAAGCCACGGTCAGCGGCCGCCTCCGCCGATCGCCAGACCTGCGGACTCAGGGCCCGCCGCAGAGCCTCGTCCGCCACCTCGCCGGGCCAGAACGACTCGGACGCAACCGGTTCGACAGCGCGCTCGGCAGCCGGTTCCGGGAGCCCCTCGGTATCAGGCTCCGCGGAGGCGGAGCCGTCAGCAACGGTCCACTCCCGATAGGCCATCACCGCCCGCACCAGGTGGCGGCACCGGGTGGCGGCCAGGCAGGTGCACAGCCAGGTGTCGAAGCTCCCGGCGGCCGACAGTTCGCAGCGGGTCCCGTCGTCGGCCTCGACCACGACAGAGCCATCCGCGGATTCGACAACGGTGCAGCCCACCTTCGCACCGTCGAGTTCGCGGCGCGACCTGCGCACCGTCCCGACAGTGGTCAGGTCGGCAAGCATCTCGTCGGTCAGGCCGAGCAGGTCAGCTCTCACCGCACCGCATCCGCAACCCATTCGGCCAGCTGATACGGCGTCATCGCACCGACCTTGGCGCCCACCCGCTCCAGCTCGGTCCCTACCTGAACGTCGTAATCCGCTGCACCGGAACGGTCGAGCGCACCCAGGACGAGCACCCGGGCGCCGGCCGTCACCAGCCGACGGACCGTCTGATACATCGTCGTCGGATCGCCTCCCTCGTACAGATCGCTGACCAGAACCACGATCGCCCGACGTGGCGCATCGACCAGTTGCTCCGCATAGCGCAGCGCCCTGCCGATGTCCGTGCCACCGCCGAGCTGCACCTTCATCAGGGTCTCCACCGGGTCCAGCACGTCGTTGGTCAGATCGACGACATTGGTGTCGAAGGCGACGAGGTGACTACGCAGCTGGCCGAC